>CAZLZY010000058.1:0-10561 GCA_964564075.1 uncultured Spirochaetales bacterium | reverse complement strand
TCTTCTTAACTAGAGCTTCATACTGTGCATCAGTGAAGCCTTTACAACCATAGGTAAGGAAGCCTACTCTGAATCCCCAGACAAAGTCCTCTTTAGTTGACCCATCGATCTTTACTGCAAGGATATTCTCATGAAGGTCAGCAATAGAAGCGAACAAAGACTCAGTAGAAGTCTCTTCTTCAAAGAAGAGGCCGAAATATGCATCATCCGAGATGACTAAGAGTTTCTTTCCCAGATCAGCTTGTCGTTTGAGGATTGCTACGATAGCTGTTACCTCATCGACTGATGGGGAGTATCCTGTAGGATTATTAGGGAAGTTGAGGATAAGAGCTGCCTTATCACCCTTGATATCTGCGATACTCTTCTCAAGACCATCGAGATTCATCCCTCCATTCTCACCGAAGAAAGGAAAAGGTACGATCGTTGCTTCTCGTCGTTCTTCGAATATAAGTCGATAATTCCCCCAGAACATATCTGGGACTATGATCGAATCACCCTTGTCAAGAAAAAGGTCAGCTGCCATGAGAATCCCATGAGTCAGACCGCTAGTCACTAATGGAGTAGAGAGAGAGAGTCCCTCTAATGAAGGATTCTTCTTCAGCATCTCCTGCTTCCAAGCGACTCGAAGTTTTGCATCCCCAGAGGTTGGAGCATAGGTGAAGATATCACTAGCATCCAGTCCAGGGACTGAATCATTGATTGATGTGAGGAACATGGGATCTTTACCCTGTTTCGCCATACCTACAGTAGCATTGAATCTAGTAGCTTTCTGCTTTGCCTCAGCGGACTGGGCAACAATACCTTTGGGAAAATACATTCTGCATCCCAAATCTGATAATAGGGTCTGTGCAACAGTACCCTCAAGAACTTGATTCAATTCAACAGCAATCGAATTCATATCTGACCTCCTAAATCATAGATGATGTTATGAGACTGATAGTATCCTAAGATTGCTCCAATGTGAATATCATACCGGAATAATCAGACAATTATTGCACCATAAATAGGATAAACGCATTCTCTTCTATGATCGTGATACCAAGTTGCTCAGCAGTTCTGAGCTTACTCCCTGCACTACTACCGGCTAGCAGATGGGTAGTCTTCCCTGTCACAGAACTCACGATACGTCCGCCCTTTGCCTTGATAAGTTCTGCTGCTTTGGATCGAGGTTTGAAATTCTCAAAACTCCCGGTCACACACCATACCTGATCAGCACATATGAGCTCGTCCTCTGAGACAGGTTCAGGGCTCGCAGCTTCGAACTGTAATCCCGCTTCTCGAAGGAGCCCAATCCTCTTAATGATCCGAACATCAGAGAACTCTCTTATCATACTCTCAGCGATCTTATCACCGATCCCTTTTATAGAGATCAGACGACCTGTGTCCCCTTCGTTTGCAAGAGAGAAGAGATCCTCCACCGAGGCAAGACCATCATCTATGAGGAGTTCAGCCATTCTCTTCCCTAGATCGGGGATCCCTAGAGAACGAAGAACGACCGCGTAGGGTCTCTTCTTACTCTCATCAATACTCAATCTGATCTGGGTGATCTTCTTCTCTCCGAATCCAGGTTCCTTCTCTAGCTGTTCATAATCGATAGCGTAGATATCAGGGATGTCTCTGATCATATCCTTATCGATAAGAATCTTGATCGTCTCTTTCCCCAATCCTTCGATATCCATCTGGTCTCTTCCTACGAAGAAGACCAATCGGCCATAGATCTGATCAGGACAATGAGGATTCCTACAGAAGTGGTGGGCTCCATCTTTCTCAAGCTTCGAATCACAGACAGGACAGAGCTCGGGAAGTTTCCAGATACTGTTGCCCTCTTCATTCTTCTCTAATACCTCTTCTACTGCAGGGATGACATCTCCTCGTTTCGAGATGGCTACCCGGTCTCCGATCGAGAGTTCGAGCATGTTGATATAATCTTGGTTATGCAAAGTCACATTGGCTACGGTGGAACCTCCGACGAGTACCGGCTCGACCCTTCCAACGGGTGTCACTCTACCAGTCCTACCGATCTGTACATCTATGGCCTTCACTACCGTCTGTGAGGTCGGAGCCTCGAACTTATAGGCGATCGCCCACCTTGGATGGTGCTCGGTATAACCTAAGGACTCCCGAACGGCAAGCTCATTGACTTTGATGACAAGACCATCGATCTCATACGGGAGACCTGGTCGTGAAGCTGTCTGCCTCTGTATATATTCATTGAGTTGCTCTTCTGTATCACAGAGAGCGGTATTACTATTCAATCTGAAACCTAACGCTTCGAGGGTCTCAAGCATCTGAGTATGGGAGGTTAACTGTTCCTGCTCTTCACTGAAGAAGCCCTCATACATGAAGGCATCTAAAGGGACTTTAGCAACCATACTGCTCTTTATCCTACGAATCGTCCCTGCCGCTAAGTTGCGAGGGTTCGCATATGCCGTCTCAAGAGAGGCATTCAGTTTGTTGAACTCCTCTTTTGGCAGGTAAATCTCACCTCTCACTGCAATGGTCACTGGTCTAGAAAGTCGTAGAGGAATGGAACGTATTGTCCTCACATTCGCTGTCACATCATTACCGACATATCCGTTCCCACGGGTGACTGCTCTGACGAATAGTCCATCCTCATAATAGAGGACTATCGAGATCCCATCTATCTTCTCCTCTATGACAAAGGTTAGAGGTTCGCTCACGCGAGACTCTTGCTTTTGCATCCAAGAGATGATCTCCTCTACACTATAGGCTTTACCAAGACTAAGCACAGGGATCGTATGAGCTATCTCAGGTAGATCTGATGTGAGATCAGAGCCAACTCGTAAGGTCGGGGAATCGGATCTTCTTAGATGAGGATTCTCTGTCTCTGCGCTCATGAGCTCATCGAACATCCTGTCATAATCACTATCACTCTTAGGAGAGTTCCCATTGATGTAGTAGGCATGCTGCAGCTGAGTCAGCTCTCTACTGAGCTTATCTATCAGTTGTTGGATGTCTTCTTCATGAATCATGTGATGAGATCTCCCTATTAGTTGAACTAGGTGCCTATTCAATATTGCAGGTCCAGCAACTACATGATACTTTTAACATACAAGGAATACAAGCCTATGAACAAAGATATGAATATCCATACGATCCACCACCCTGACATGCTTTTTGGGCAACTCGTGCGATCTTCCATACCGAAAGGTAGTGTCGCATCAATCACACTCCCAAAACTCTCAGATGATTTCATCGTCATCACAGCACAAGATATTCCTGGATCGAACAGTATCAAGGTATTTGATGAGACGATCCCTCTCTTATCTGGAGATCATATCATTTATAGAGAGCAACCGATCCTAGCAGTCTTCGGGCCAGACAGAGAATCTGTCCATCAGGCAGCGATGCAGGTCACGATCAACTATTCCGTTGATGAAGAACCCGTCGAAGCCGATCAGTCCCTAGAACATGAGACATCAATGAGTTGGGGGGCTTGTGACGAGTATTTTGAAATAGCAGCCTCAACAATAGAACACACCTATATGACAGAAAACACGATTTCGACCCCATCCTCTCCAACAGGTGCGATCGCACTCTTCGAAGAGACAGGTGTATCAGTCTGGGCAACGACCCAATGGCCATTTCATGTAAGAAATACCATCTCAGAAGTATGCGGAATCTCAAAAAGGAAGGTCGCTGTCTACCAGAATCCCTATGACCATGCCTCTGGGGGACTTCTTCTGGAACCCTCTATCATGGCAGCACTCGCTACCATCGCAGCGATTAAGACAGGGAGACCGGCAAAGATGACTTCGATGGACCCTATCTACAGACCGGAACTCATCGTGACCCGAAAGACTGCAGTGGATCAGGATATGATCCCGCTTGCAGAGAAAGTGGAGTTACAGATACATCTCGGGGTCATACCACTATTCGCAGATGAGATCCTTGCACAGGTCATCGAAGGGATCATCCCCATATACCAGCTTGAGGCCTGTTCTATACATGCAAAGATCGTAACCTCACCGACAACACCGAGAAACTATTTCTTTGGTTTCGGTTTCTCTTTAGGTCTCTTCACGTCGGCTGCCCATGCCTCTCATATCTCACAGCTCAGCATGATGAATCCAGCAAACTGGCTTATGAAAACGGTGAAGAACTCCAATAATAGACCAAAACATCTCATCCATCTTCGTCCATCCCTAGTGAAAGAGCTCATCGAGAGGACTGTAGAAAGATCAGATTTCTCACGCAAATATGCAGTCTATGAGATGCAGAGGCGAAGGAATCGCTCGATCTCTACCTTCACAGGGTATACGAGAGGAGTAGGCCTGGCATCAGGTTTTGGTGTCAATGGATTCTCGAATACCTATATGAACGAACATAACTATTCAGTAGAAATGACTTTGGATGTTAATGATCAGGTTCTGATCAAATCATCGATCCTCCACTCCTCTACAGAGGATATCTGGAAGACTATCATACAGAATCAACTCGGAATCAATCCAGAGGATATCGAGATCAGTCAGGGTTCTACGGCTGATATCCTAGACTCAGGCCCAGATATCCTAAACAGGGGCCTGACAGTCATCTTGTTGCTTATTGAACGCTGTTGTGAGTCTATCAAGAACCAACGATTCAAAGAGCCCCTACCGATCACCGTCAAACGAAGTTTGAAACGTTCAAAGAACACAAGTGAAGAGAAGGTTCGATCAGCTTTTACCTATTTCACTTGGGGTGCAGTAGTACTGGAGATCGAGATCGATCCTGTATCTTTGAACCCGATTCCTATGGGAGTCTGGATCACCGTTAGTTGTGGCTATATCTATGATCATGACAGGTTGAAGAAGAAGATCGAAGCGACGGTGATCAGAGAACTCTGGTCTGTGATGCGTTCAGAGACCAGAGCGACCTACCAACCTAAGATAGATATTCAGTTTCATAAGGATGAAGATGCTGTTACTGCGGATCCTCTCCCCAACGTGTTAGGACTACTCTATGCTGCCTACACATCTGCGATAACACAAGCCCTGAATGAACCATTCACCTCTATCCCAGCAGGGGCGCAACAAGTCTTTGAATTCTTAGGAGGTAAGAAATGAAGATAAACTGCTTACTGAACAACAAACAAGCCTCTTTTAACAGATATTCGGACAAGCCCTTGAGTCTGTTACTTACTGAAGAGGCATCAATAACCTCCCTTCAGGTCGGCTGCGGGATCGGTAGATGCGGGAACTGTATCCTGCTCATCGATGATAAGCCGGTACTATCATGTCTCGTCCCTGCATTCTCTATCGCAGGAAAAAGGATCCTGACCTTCGAGGGATTCATGAAGACTCGTTTTCACTCAGAGATCAAACGAGCATATAAGAAACACCAAGCCTACCCCTGTGATCGATGTTATGCAGCTAAGACCCTTATCATCCATTCGATTCTCAGCGATAATAGGAATCCAGATTCAGAAGAGATCATCCAAGCTCTGCAGGTGAATACCTGTAACTGCTTGAATTATGAAGAGCTTACACAGATCGTGCAGACTGCCGCTGGGTTCAGAAGGAGAAAACGTCGTGTACGAAGGAGTTAGAGCACCAGCAGTATACAATCCTGGAACGATCTTAGAGGCTTTGGATGTCTATCAAAGAAATCCCCGGTCAATTCTCTGGGCGGGGGGAACTACTCTCATGAGTCAGCTTAGGGAGTACCCGAGCCATGACAATAAAGATATTCTCTATCTTGGTGGTGTGAGTGAACTTCATCGTATCAACCGTAATGAGCGATATATCGAAGTCGGCCCCATGGTCTCGATCCAACGCATGCTGACCGTAGGACAGCATATACTTCATCCGGTCCTGACTCATGCCTGTAAAAGAATAGGTCCCCCTATCATCCGAAGTCAAGCGACGGTCGGAGGGAGTCTCTGCCATCCGAATCTGAGACTGAATCTGGCAACGGCACTGATGATCCTAGAGACTCAAGTCGAGATAAAAGATTCACGTTCTACGAAATCATCCACCCGTTGGGTACCGATCCACCGATTATATAAACGAGATGGGTCATTGGGACTGGTTCATGGAGAGATCATCACGAGACTAAGAGTCTTCTTCGAAGAGGCGAACTTCCAGTTCTTCACTGTGATCGGAGACCCTTTCTATCATCCAGAGACCGCTGTGATCTTCGCTGTCTTTGCCAAATATGAGAAATCTACGATATCTGAGTTCAGATTCGCCTTGTCCCTACCTTCGATCGATATGTTTAGAAGCAAGGATATCGAGGCTGCTATCACGAGTAAAGATCTTCCTCTGTCTTCAAAAGAGATCATTATCATCTCTGGACAACTGAGAGAGTTGTTAACCAACTACTCTAAAAAGATCCAGAAAGTCCAGATAGAACGTTCGTGCCGGATCCTTGAACAGACATTACAGGATATGAATACTAAAGTCTTTGCGAATTGATCAGACTAGCTACCTTTACGGGATGCAGTGAGATTGATATAGTTATGGGATCAGATAAGACCTATGACAACGAGGAACCTCATGACAGATTTCATACACTTGCATAACCACTCAGACTTCTCCCTGCTCGATGGCGCAGCTCCGGTAAAACGGTTGGCAGCAAAGGCTAAAGAGTTAGGTATGCACCATCTTGCGATCACAGATCATGGGAGTATGTTCGGAGCCTTACGATTCTATCAAGCATGTAAAGATGTAGAGATCAATCCCATCATCGGCTGTGAGTTCTATGTTGCCCCGAAATCCCGACACATAAAATCTGGGACAGAGAATGGTAGCAGGGCATATCATATGGTGCTTCTAGCCATGAACGAGGTCGGTTATAAGAACCTTATCTATCTTGATTCCATGGCCTATGTAGAGGGTTTCTACTATAAACCAAGGATCGATGATGAACTTCTTGCAGAATACCATGAAGGCCTCATCTGTACGTCTGCCTGCCTTGGCGGGGAGATCTCTGTACATCTGAAGAACGGCCAACTAGAACTTGCTGAAGAACGAGCTCTCTTCTATAGAGATCTGTTCGGCAAGGATAACTATTATCTTGAACTTCAGGATCATGGGATAGCTGACCAGAAGACTGTTAACACTCGAATGGTCAAACTCTCACAAGACACGGGGATCCCCCTTGTCGCAACCAATGATATTCACTATATCGATCAGGAAGATGCAAATGCTCAGGATATCCTTATCTGTATCGGAACCAACAGAAAGAAACATGAACTCGGAAGAATGAAATTCCAGACTGATCAGTTCTATATGAAGTCCGGCGATGAGATGGCAGAGCTCTTCAAGTTCGCCCCTGAAGCGATCGCTAATACACTCAAGATCGCTGAACGCTGTAATCTAGAGATCAATTTCCCCGGGCCACTTCTTCCAGATTTCGAGATACCACCGGAGTTCAGCAATCCAGATGAATATATGAGACATATCACCTATGAAGGTCTAAAAAATCGCTATCCAGAGATCACCGATGAGATCAAAGAGAGATCAGAGTACGAACTAGGAGTCATCATCGAGATGGGGTTCACCGGGTACTTCCTCATCGTCTGGGATTTTATCCACTGGGCAAAACAACATGATATCCCAGTCGGCCCTGGTCGTGGGTCAGGAGCTGGTTCGATCGTAGCCTACGCTATGACGATCACAGATATCGACCCATTAAAATATAAACTACTCTTCGAACGATTCCTTAACCCTGAACGAGTCTCGATGCCTGACTTCGATATAGACTTCTGCTACGAACGTCGTGGAGAAGTCATAGAGTATGTCACCCAAAAGTATGGGACCGATCGAGTCGGTCAGATCATCACCTTTGGGACATTAAAAGCAAAAGCGGTTCTCAAGGATGTAGCGAGAGTCCTCGATATACCCTTCTCCGAGACTAATGAGATCAGTAAGCTGATCCCATCAGACCCGAAGATGACTATTGCTAAAGCAATGAAAGATGAGCCGAAACTTCAGGAACTCGAGCAGAAGGGTGGCGTCTATGCTGAACTATTCGATGTAAGTAGACGCCTAGAAGGACTGAACCGTCACTGTTCGACTCATGCTGCGGGTATCGTCATCGGTAAAGATGTCCTCACAAATTATGTCCCACTCTATCGAGATGCCAAGACCGGTTCTATCTCTACCCAATATACCATGGATGTACTCGAGGAATGTGGGCTGGTCAAGATGGACTTCCTCGGACTCAAAACACTGACCCTGATCAAGAATACGGTCGACCTCGTCAAAAAACGAGGGATTAATATCGATATCGATAAGATCCCTGAAGACGACAAAAAGACCTACAGGATGCTATGGGATGGATTGAGTTCCTGTATCTTCCAGTTCGAGAGTTCAGGGATGCAGGGGATCCTACGAGATGCTAAGCCGAACTCCATAGAGGACCTCATCGCATTGAATGCACTCTATCGCCCCGGGCCTATGTCCAACATCCCGAAATATATAGCGAGTAAGAATGGGTCAGAACCGATAGAATACCCCCACAAGGACCTTGAAGAATCCTTGAAACAGACTTATGGGGTCATCGTCTACCAGGAACAGGTCATGCAGGTCGCTCAGACCATTGGTGGATTCTCCCTCGGTAAAGCAGACCTGATGCGACGAGCGATGGGAAAGAAGAAAGTCGCAGACCTGATGGCGATGAAAGAAGAGTTCATCCAAGGTGCTGAATCCCGAGGATATTCCAAAGATTTCGCCAACTACATCTTCGAGATGCTCGAACCATTCGCAGGCTACGGTTTCAATAAATCACATGCTGCCGCCTATTCAGTAGTTGCCTATCAGACGGCTTATCTGAAAGCGAACTACCCGGTAGAGTTCATGGCAGCGAACCTCACCAATGAGATAAACTCTCCAGACAAACTCACGCTCTATATCAATGAGACCAAGAGCATGGGGATCGATATACTCCCTCCTAATATCAATCTCTCAGAGCAGCGATTCAATGTTGCGAATGAGAAGGTCGTGTATGGTCTTAACGGTATCAAGAACGTTGGTACAGCAGCTGTTGATGCGATCATCAGTGAAAGAGAAGCCAACGGGACCTTCGCATCATTCATGGATTATCTCAACAGAGTCGAACTCAAGGTGGTGAACAAGAAGGTCTTAGAATCTCTCATCCAAAGTGGAGCCTTCGATAGTATCGGTGAGAACAGGTCTACCCTGATGCATAATCTCGAAGAGGTTACCGAGTATGTTTCTAAGAGAAAAGCAGCTGAACAGTTCGGACAAGTCTCCCTCTTCGATATCCAGGAAGAGGAGTCTCTTGGGAATTTTCAGATGCAGAGTGCCCAAGATATATCGCTGCCTGAGAAACTACAACTCGAGAAAGAGCTACTTGGGTTCTATTTCTCTGGTCATCCTATGGATGATTTCCATGATCTCTGGACGAGGACCGTTCGAGTGGACCTCTCAAAGCCAGAACATCTATCTGATAAACATGCATGTAACCTTGTTGGAATGATAAATACCGTCAGAACGATCGTTACCAAGAAAGGGGATCCCATGGCATTCTGTCAGATAGAGGATTTCAACGGGAAGATCGAGATCATCCTGTTCCCCAAGCCTTGGGCTAAGTACCGGCATCTTATGGAAGTAGACAGGATCATAGGACTTACGGGTAAGATCGATACCAGTAAGGGCGAACCCAAATTCTTAGTGGATACGATAGTCGACCCAAATGAGCTCAAACAAAGTGGTGTGACACAGATCCATGTGAAGCTTGATAAGGCTATCTGTACGAATGATAATCTCAATTCATTAAGAGAAGCATTCCTCGAACATCTCGGTAGTTGTGCACTTCTTCTGCATATCTACGACGAGAAGAGTGATACAAATGCTATTATCAAAGCATCTGGACAATTAAATGTTGCATTTTCCGATGATTTTATCGATATTCTAAAGAGGAACCCTTTGATAAGTGATGTTTGGTACTTGTGATTCGGGTTTTGTGTTATACTATTTTCAGGAGTCTATATGCAAGCTGTAGCAACAATTCTAGGAGGGATCCTATCCCTCTACTCATTAGCGATCGTTATTCGAATCGTATTATCATGGGGTGGTATCGGAGAACTTAAATTCGGTAGTGCCTATCGAATAATCAAATCGGTCACAGACCCATATCTCAATGTCTTCAGATCCATCCCTGGTCTGCAAAAAGGGAATCTCGATTTCTCTCCTCTTATTGCGATGATCATCCTGGGTATTGCGAGCAATGGTTTATCGATCTTTGCCACTCAGGGTTCCATCACATTAGGGGTCTTCTTAGCACTCATCACGAATGCTATATGGTCCGTATTCTCATTCTTCCTGATGCTCTTCATACTCTTATCAGTAGCACGGATCGTCCTCGAATATCGTCCGAGTGCGAATTCTATCCAGTATATCGCGATTCTTGACAACCTTCTACGCGGTCCGCTCGATAAAGTCCATTCGCTGATCTTTTCAGGTAAAGAGATGGAAGTAAAGACTCTCTTGATGACTACGGCAGGTTCATTCATCGTGCTAAGACTCATTTTGAAAGTATTATTCACCTGGCTCACACAGATGCTAGTGAATCTTCCATTCTAATTCAGGAGTAG
>CAZLZY010000057.1:9968-10581 GCA_964564075.1 uncultured Spirochaetales bacterium | reverse complement strand
TCATATCGTAAGTTTCTGGGGTAAGAGCTTCAGACCTGCCTATGCACGACTAGGTGAGACGATCGATAGACTTGGGGTGATGCAAATCACTGCCTTCACGGCTACTGCAGCCTCTCATACGATCGATGATGTCAAGTCCCTACTCTTTCTTGACCGCCCTGTACACCTGATCGAAGGAATGACTGATAGGCCCAATATCTTCTATATGGTCTTACCCTCGATTAGTAAGATTCATGACTTGGATTATCTTTTCACCTGCCCTTCAATCCAAAAACCTATTCTAATCTTTTGTCCAAGAAGGGACTTAACAGAATCTCTTGCGTATCGATTCCGTATTCGACTCCAGTCTTCTGAGATCTTCTATTACCATGCAGGGATGGAGCAAGAAGAGAGACAGTTCGTTGAGAAGTGGTATTTTGCATCTGATGATGGGATACTTTTTGCAACGAATGCATTCGGTTTAGGTGTCAATAAAGCCAATATTCGATAAGACTCAATTTGGTACATAATATATTTCTACACTTTAAAATACTTGTTGGCAAAAATACTTAACAATATTTCAAAAATATTGGAAAAAATTAACCATTTGACAATAAATAATTACTCCACATCA
>CAZLZY010000057.1:0-9958 GCA_964564075.1 uncultured Spirochaetales bacterium | reverse complement strand
CGGTGACATTGTATCATCCCGATGAAGAGTTCGGGGAATCTGTCCAAGCATATATTAGTAATACAGAAGTATGTAGAAGAGTGACTCTCCTATCAGGGTTCACCCACCGACCAGATTCCTGTTTCGGTTGTGATGTCTGTAGAGCTACTATCTGTAGCTCTGCAGATGGAGAGAAACAGATCCTATCACTTATAAGAAGATATCCTAAGAGATTCACCACAGAGATGATAGCAGAGATCCTCTATGGAAGAGTCTCCTATACCGTAAGAGAACATTCTCTTCACAAGGTGAAAGGATTTGGCCTACTCAATTCATGGGAGCTTGATGATATTCTTGAGGCACTTGATTATCTGATAAGAGTAAAAAGCATATTAAAGGTTGCAAAGCAGATGATCATAGTCACTACTGCTTCTCACCAGACCGTTTATCATTGATTTTGACCAGATGTTCTTCTGTGATCTCTTTTATTTCATGCTCCCTAGCCCATTTTACACAACCCAGAAGAGCTGTATTAAGGAAGATCCTAGGGACCTTCACCAATTTCGCACACGCTTCATCACTAAAATGGATTTCAGGGTCAACCCGGTCTGCTGCATAGCGAACTGAACTGATATCAAGCTCTTTCCCCGATGGGATCGGTTGTGATATTGGCCTTGGTGACTTTGTGTACCAGAAATATTTATTATCTCGATATCCGTAATCAACTGGCATTTTAGGGAAGTTGCGTGCCTTCATCCCATGGATGATAGGGAGTTTGTAGCGCTCTTTCATGAGGATCTTATCGATTCTTAGAATAAAATGAGCTCCGAATTCACTGGTTATACCATTAAAATCCCGATAGGGAGCACTATAGCCTTCCATCTCTCCCGGTTTATCTTCAAATGCCTTATCAAGTGAATTGTCCCAAGTACATTCAAAGACCTGAAACGCCTCTGCAAGGACTTTGGGTCGTGGTTCTGCAATATCTTCTTGTTGGAGATGGCCATCCTCAAGGGTGAACTTCAATTTAGCCATCTTCTCTTTAGAGGTCTCTCCAGGGAAACCCAGGCGAACAGTCTCTTTAAAGTACTTACGTTTATGGGGAAGAAAATTTAATGCTGCCTTACCACTTCTTAAGATATTCTGGGCAGTATTCGAATTGTTCCTACATTCAAGCAACATGGCATAATACTCTTTTCCCGCAATATAATAGGGGAAACATAAGGAGTATGCTCCCAAGGTAGTTTCATTGTCCTCATCCAAAGTCGATATCAATATGGTGGGCATAGGAAAGTAACTAGAGGTCTGGTAGAAATTATCTACTATTCGCAAATTTGAAAAGCTGGACATTGATACCTCTCATAAGTTTTTAAGTGATTGATTGAATCCATCGCCACCCTTTCGTAAATGATGATGATTTATACTACCACAGAAAAAACAGGGAGGGAAATGTAGGGGATGAAGAACAGCATTAATTTCCTAAAGGAAAGCTTATTTGCTATGACTGCTTTCTGAAGTTCTATAGATGGAGAGAAATCTTCTCGCTTATCAGACAGTACCCCAAAGAGATTCACCACAGAGATGATAGCTGAGATCCACTATGAGAGTTTCGCCTATACTGGAAAAAAACAATTATTATATAAGTTGAACGATTCATCCTGCTCCTCTCCTGGGAGCTTGATGCTATCGGTAGGTTTCTTGCCATTGATAGATCAGTAACGAGGTCTTACCAGTTAACGCTATCCTCAAAACAGAAAAGCACCTCTCAATTCCAAACTAATTGCTTCACTCCAATATCTATTTATTACTATATTTGTAAGTTTTATAGAGAATCATATTGACCTGCCCATACGTATTCAGCTATAAGAAAGAATATGAGTAACAGAAGCTATAAGACCTACCTTTTCATCATCACCCTATCCTACTTTGCCATCGGGTTCATCAACATCACCGGGGCCCTTCTTGCCCTGATCTGTATGATAACCCCATTCCTGCTCGTATATCGAAAGAGGAAGTTGACGTGGTGTCAGAGTGTCTGCCCACGTGCTGATTATCTCAATAAGGTAGGGAAGTTAGCCTTTAGGAAACAGGTACCTAAGTGGTTAGTATCTGCTAAGATGAAACGGGGAGTTCTCTCATTCTTCTGTATCAATCTTATGTTCATCTCCTTATCGACCTTCATGGTCTCAAAAGGGGAGATGGCTCCCATCGATAAAGTACGTTTCTTGATGGTTTTCCAGATTCCCTGGAGCCTACCGCAATCATGGGTGATCGAGGGGAGCTCAGATGTGATCATACACTTCTCCTATCGAATCTACTCGATCATGTTCAGCTCAACGGTAATCGGTACCATTCTTGCTATCCTATACCGTCCTAGGACCTGGTGTGCGATCTGTCCGATGAAGACCATGAGCACGAGTTATCTTAAGAAGTTACGAATCTCTAACTGACACCCTTAGCATTCACTACAGAATTTTGAACCTCCTCTTACCTCATGTCTGCACATCTATACAATCTCAGAATTCTCAGCTAAGCTATGACCTATTAAAAACTGCATAGGGTGTTACCCAGATATAGGTGAAGGAGCTTCTCTTGGATGAAATGATCATTTTCCCCGTCATGGTTCTCTTGAGCGCTTTCGTCTCAGGGATGACCGGGCTCGGTGGAGGAATCCTCTTGCTTGCATTCATGACACCTATATTCCCAGCAAGTGTCCTTATCCCATTACATGGAGTCTTTCAACTCTTCGGTAACTCTACCAGGGTAGCACTATCGATAAAACAGGTAGATGTGAAGATCCTTATCATGTTCACCATTGGAGCCGCTATCGGATCACTAGCTGGACTCCCAATCGATAAGAGCTTCTCTTCGGACTACTCCATCATCATACTTGCAGTAGCGATGCTCACGTTCACCTGGTTCCCTGTGATCTTGAAGAGTATAGAATTCAGGGGCAAGTTCTTCATTGTCGGAGCAGTCTCGTCATTCCTCTCACTATTCATTGGAGCAACAGGACCCTTGACTGCCCCTTTCTTCTTCAATTCAAATCTAGAGAAAGATAGCTTCGTCACCACGAAAGCAGCTTGTCAGGTTCCCATTCATATATTCAAGATCATCATCTATACCCTTTCAGGTTTTGTGATAGCAGAATGGTATACCTATATTCTTCTCGCGATCCCAGCCTTGATCCTAGGGAACTTCTTAGGAAAACTTGCTATCGGGAAGTTTGATAGTAAGTGGTATGCTCTGATCATCAAGCTGAGTATCACAGTCCTTGTCCTACGAATGGTTTTAAAAACCTTTTTCTAGACAGTTGCCATATCCCCTGATGACTTATCCTATGATATTAACGCTTATAAAAGATACTCAAGTAATCTTGTGATTGTATATTTTTATATTTCTAGATATATATAAAGGACCTAAAAGGTATTTCAGGACAACCATTCATGTGATTACCTTAGTATGAATTTCGATGGAGGAGATTGATGGGAACCTTGATTCTCTATTCAGTAGTGCTGATCGCATTACTGATATCATTTTTACATAATAGACAGAAGACGAAGATGGCATTGAAGAAAGCCTTCAAAGCTTTAAGCAATATCCTTCCTCAGTTTCTGACGGTCTTACTCCTCGTATCGATCCTGTTAGCCTTCTTCAATGTAGACCTGATCTCCAGAGTCATTGGTGACCAATCTGGTTTCTTAGGGGTCCTAGGCTCAACTATCATTGGCAGTATCACCCTCATCCCTGGATTCATAGCTTTTCCCGCAGCTGCAGAGCTACTGAAAAATGGTGCGGGAGTTGCACAGTTAGCAGCATTCATATCCTCTCTAATGATGGTAGGTATAGCGACGCTACCTTTGGAGATATCCTTCTTCGGGAAGAAAGTAGCTTTCATGCGAAATGGGATGGCATTTCTCTTCTCATTCGCAGTCGCTGCTGTTATTAGCTGGGTGGTAGTCGTATGAAGAGATTCTTGAAGCATTACCGGATAACACTCATAACAGGAGCCCTGTTCCTACTCTTACTAGTCATCATTCCAGAGATCAGACAAAAAGCTAGTGAGTCACTGTTCAATCAAGCAAAGACCATATTATTAGTCATCCCACCTATTTTCATCCTACTCGGACTATTTGATGTCTGGGTACCGAGAGAGGTCATGACTCAACACCTTGGGAACGGATCAGGTATAAAGGGAATCATCATAGCTTTTGTTCTTGGTTCAGCGACAACAGGTCCATTATATGGAGCATTCCCGGTTGCAGCGGTCCTTGCGAAGAAAGGATCTAGTTTCTTTAACATCTTGATATTTATCGGAGCTTGGTCGACAACTAAGATCCCGATGTTATTGTTTGAGATCAAAGCTATGGGACCGACCTTTGCATTGACTCGATTTGCAACGAGTATCGTTGGCATAATCACCATAGCGCTGATCATCAACCTGTTCATCTCAAAACATCTGAGAACGGAATCTTTGGAACTGCTTTCCAGTAAATATATATAAGATGACACGCTCAGAGGCCT
Organism: uncultured Spirochaetales bacterium; assembly: GCA_964564075.1. Lineage (GTDB taxonomy): Bacteria > Spirochaetota > Spirochaetia > CAKZLE01 > CAKZLE01 > CAKZLE01. The sequence goes on along the minus strand of CAZLZY010000057.1, from coordinate 5,455 downwards.
CCTCTTGAAGCTAGGGAGGAGGTCTGATTTACTATTCAGCGAATGCTTTCTCTACTGTTTTATAGCAATCATTCTACTTCAATAGGTCGACCATCAACATAACGAGCGGTTATATTGCGATCATCTCCGATATAGCAGAATCGTTCGAGACGTTCCCCACTAGCAACTTCTAGCCCCTGAAACTCTCTATCATCTATGACAAGCGCATTGAAATGGTAATCTTTATCAAACGCTCCTATCTTTCCGAAGCATTCACCACCGGCTCTCGTTGCGAAATAGAAGGCTTCAGCCATGTTGATCCTCTTATCCTCTAAGCCCATCAACTCCCGTATCTTCGAGACCTGAATAGCTCGTGCTATCGCCCGATAGATCGGGATGTCATGGCCCCCTCCGATATCGCTACCGAGAGTGATGTTCATCCCTGTATCTGCTAATCTAGCTGCAGGCATGAGCCCGGCTGTCACGTTGATATTCGAATCGGGACAATGGACGGCAACACAGCCATGTTCGTTCATGATCTTGATATCCTCATCTTGCAGGTAGATGCAATGTGCGAGGATCGTCATACCATTCCCGATGAGGCCATATTTGAGATAGATCTCTGAATCATAGGTATAATCGGGAAAGAGCCCTCTTACCGCATTCATCTCTGCCTCAGACTCACACAGATGAGTCTGGACCGGTACCTGATACGTATTCGCTAGTTTACCCAGACCTTCTATCAGCTCTTCTGTACAGGAGATGGCAAATCTTGGAGTGATGATCGGTTTTACCGTCCTTCCCCCCTGATGCTCTAGGATGAAGCGTTCGGTATCAAGAATAGATCGTCTTGTATCCTCTCGCAGTGAGGGAGGACAATTCTGGTTCATATTCAGTTTGCCAACATAGGCATAAAGACCTCTCTTCTCTAACTGCTCGAAGAGATAATCAGAGGCATCATAATGGACGGTGGTAAAGATACTTGCATGGAGAGTCCCATGTCTGATGAGGTCCCCCACGAACAGGTCATAGGCTCTCTTCGCATACTCCATACTCTCGAAGCTACTCTCCTGAGGGAAGGTATAATCGTTGAGCCAATCAAGTAGGAGCTTATCCATACCCACACCCCGCTGATAGTACTGGGAGGCATGAAGATGCATATCAGTGAAGGCTGGAATGATCAGAGATCCGGTATGATCGATAAGTTCGATATGGGTATACTCTTGTGGCAGCTTCTCATAGATTCCTATGACGAGTCCATTGGATACGATAATATGACTATCGTTATGAATCTGTAAGTTCGACCTATCTGCACTGTATACGATATCACCCTTGAATGCCTGTATCATGATGATCACTCCCTTCCTATGATACTTCATTCTATCAGAACTCATAGGATATGACAGTAGAAGCAAGGTTAAAACGTAGCGAGAAAGTAAGAACAGGATTTCTTGTTCATGCTATAATCAATCCCATGAGATCCCTAAAGATGATCCCCTACCTATTAGCTTTGCTATTGATCACCTCCTGCTCTCTCTACTCATCCTATGAGGAGGAGATAGCCTATACTATCCCTGCAGGAGCACACTACTCCACACATGCATTCTTCAAGTATGTCACTGCTGATACCCTCTCATTCTCCTTCAGGTTCGATGATTCAGCTATCTATGATATCGGAGTAGATCAGAGTGATATCAATAAGCTCTTTGGATTCGCAGAAGGAGCAGCTCAGAACATCCATGAATACTCCGCACGATTCGGCTGGAGATGGGTTGAGGAAGGCATAGAGATCCTAGGCTACTGTTATGTTGATGGAGAGAGGAGTCATATATCCTTGGGAGAGGCCGTGATCGGGACTTCCTACTCAGGCACTATCACTTCATCTTTCGATCGATACACCTTCACCTATAGAGGGAATACTAAGACAGTGATGAAATCACCTGAGTACTATGGTGAGAAGAAATATATCTCCTACCCCTATTTCGGTGGGAATATCACCGCACCTCATGAGGTGACGGTATGGGTGACTACCCACACAAGTCCATAGCTCCGTTTCACATGAGCTTTCCCTATTTACATGGTTTACATCAACTTTACACCCCCTTAACAACTCACTAGGGAATTTAGGCTATGGTAGGGACAACAGGATACATAATCCTATAATCAATCATCCGAACATATGGTTATAAAGCCAAAACCGTATATCGGGTTAATCATAGATACGCTATATTTTTCCCATACCTCCTTTTAAGATCAGTCCTATAGGGGAATGATCTTTTCTAGCTATGCACGATAGCTGGAGGAATGCTCTCTAGTTAGGGATTCTCATCTGGGAAATGAACATTCTATCGTTCTATAAGAATCTGTATGATATTGCTGTGACCGTATCTGTAAGTTTGAAGTTGCTTTCTCCGAGATGTATTACCATCCCCTCTCCAACTCTCAGATTAGGATAACTATTCATAAAAGATCGAATACCTAGGGTATCCTTTTTACTTGGTCTTGTTGTAGATTTTATCTCTATAGGGAAGAATACTCCATTCTGTTCAAGAATAAGATCAACTTCAGCACCACCATGGCTTCGCCAATGATACACTCCAGTCCCAGATGACATGATACTCAATGTCTTTAGGATATCCAATGCAATGAAAGATTCTATGAGACTACCCCATTGAGGATGTGAAGGGAGGGCATCTGGAGTTGAGATGAACAGACTATTACAAAGGAGTCCTGTATCAGAGAAATATCCTTTAGGCTTACCACTAATACGTTTTATCGTATTTCCTGAATATGCGGGTATCTCTATCCACTGGAATGTCATTCGGAGTATATCCAACCACCTTTTCGCTGTCTGTGGTGTTACGCCAATATCACGTCCCAATTGATTGAAATTTATCTCTTGAGCACTTAATGCACCGCATAAACGATAGAATCGGCCGAATAATTGTAAATCTGAGATCTCTGCCATCAATCGTACATCTCGTTCGATATAGGTTCGAATATATGAATCAAGATACCCAGGGACCACACCTAGAGGTATATCCTGTACTCCCGGTAATTGTCCTCGAAACAGATGTTCTTTCAAGGGGTATATGAGATCAAACTGTTTATGAGGGACTTCTAGTTCACCATGAATAAGAAGTTTTTCTAACCATCGATTCTCAACATGTTCATCAACGATTTCGGGTAATTGATAACCCATGAGATTTAAAAGGACTGCTCGCCCTGCTAAGGATTCTGAGATCGATCTCAAGACTCCCCATTGTTGAGAGCCTGTCAATATGTAAGCACCCGGACTTCTATCCTTATCTACTAATCTCTTTATCACAGGGATAAGTTCTGGGGCATATTGTATCTCATCCAAAACTAATGGTCCCGGATGGTTCTGAAAGAATAATTCTGGTTCAGATCGAGCATTCTCAATATCTAATACAGGATCAAAGACAATAGTATCGTAGGTCTCACTCAATAGATGCGATAACAAAGTTGATTTCCCAACTTGCCTTGCCCCAGTTATCACTACAACAGGAAAGTAGTTCATATAGTTCTCAAGCTTCTTGGTCAGTAATCTGTATCTATACTTCATGAAGTGATTATAACACGATCTACCTTGATATCATATGATACCATCACCGTTTATCAAGGTCTTTTACAAATCTCGTGGATAATCACCCATGAACGATGACAGGAGGGATGATCTCCTGACAGGGACTCTCATCAGATATTGGGGTATTGAGTCGCTCGATGAGCATCTGAGCTGCCCGTTTATAGATCTCCTTCTGCCTGATATCAATACTTGAGAGATGATAGGGTATGATATCTCTCATAGGATTCGCATCATACCCGACAAGAGGCATCGGTCTGATCGGTATCCTGTTGAGGACTCTCAGCATGAGGATATCATTCACTGCAGCGATCCCATCACAGGTACTCACCGGCGCCCCTTCGACCTCTTCTAACATCTGATCGAACTCATGCTCACGACTTTCGATCTCGATGACCATGGGATCGATGGATGATAACTCTTTCCACCTCTCGAGGAATCCAGCGAGTCTTTCAGTATGTGGTACAACGCTCTTAAGATGGCTAGTGAGGTAGAGAGGTCTTCTCACCTGTTTTCTACTGAGTTCATCAGCTTGGAGTCTTCCTCCGAATCTGTTATCAGTAGAACAGCTCCAAAGTCCTGAGTAGATGTTCGTATGATGAGCTGCAACATAGGGGATCCTCACCTCTTCTACCATCTCCACTTCACTCTGGTCATCCACATCGAAGAACAGCAGTGCATCAGAACTATCCTGAAGCTGCTGCAACTCTTTTTGATTACTCACGGTAGCAAGGTTCAGATGATACATACTCTTATCGATAGTCTCTTTCGTCCCCTTGATCACATCACCATAGAACCAGTTGAACAGGGGCATGTCATTCCAATAATAGGGTCTGTTTCCCTTATCGAACTCAACGAGGGTGATGATCCCTGTTCCCTTCCGCCTCAGAGCACTTGCGGACTTGTTTGGCACATAGCCAAGTCTCTTCGCTGCACTGAGTACGGCATCTCTTCGCTCTGCACTGACTGAATCGGGATTATTATAGACTCGTGAGACGGTGGCAGAGCTGACCTTTGCCTCGGATGCTACCATATCTCGTGTTACTGTTGATTGATTCATATTGACAACTGACTTCATGTAGTGTATTGTACACGTGTACATTAAATAAATCAAGGATAAAAGGAGTGTGTAATGGATTTACAAGAACATCCTCACCGACGGTATAACCCTTTATTGGGAGAATGGATCAAAGTATCCCCGCATAGAACGAAAAGACCCTGGCAAGGACAGGTTGAGAAGCCTCAGCTAGACACACTCCCTGAATATGATGAAAAATGCTATCTCTGCCCCGGTAATGAACGGGCCGGTGGACATATGAACCCACAATATGAGGGAACCTTCTCTTTCACTAATGACTTCGCAGCACTGATCCCCGATGTACCAGAGGGATCGATCACCGCAGGACCCCATGGGATGCTCAAAGCTGAGACTGAACGTGGTATCTGCCATGTCATCTGTTTCTCACCACGCCATGATCTCACTCTTGCTCGAATGGAGCAGAAAGATATCAAGAAGGTCGTAGACCTCTGGAGTGCTGAATACAGGGAACTCGGGGCAGTCGATTACATCAACCATGTACAGATCTTCGAGAACAGAGGGGCTATCATGGGTTGTTCTAATCCTCACCCACATGGTCAGGTCTGGGCCGAAGAGAACATCCCTGATACTCCTGCAAAAGAGCTCGAGAATCAGAAGAACTATTTTGAAGAACATGGAGTCCCTCTTCTTGTTGACTATCTCGACTATGAACTGAAACAGAAAGAGAGGATCGTCGTAGAGAATGAATCCTTTGTCGTATTAGTCCCCTACTGGGCTGTATGGCCATATGAGGTGATGGTACTACCAAGAAGGACCGTCTCCAATCTCTTAGA
>CAZLZY010000056.1:0-10725 GCA_964564075.1 uncultured Spirochaetales bacterium | reverse complement strand
ACATCCGATAGCGGTTGGGTCACTCGTAGAGAGATGACTGCAGATGAACCAGGTGTTACGGCCTGAGGCACACAATAGCGAATATTCTCTCCTGCATAGACAGAGAAGAGAGCTCTTGTCTCATGTTTCATTCCTGCTACATATGCAGCAGCATGACTACCGGTCCTCATTGCCTCTTCTGATACCAGATCGACAATATCATGGACTTGAAGAACATTACCGCAGGCAAAGACTCCCCGACAGGAGGTCATCAGCTCTTCAGTCACGATAGGACCTTGAGTGATAGGATCTATTGCGATCCCTAGGGATCGAGAGAGCTCATTCTCAGGGATCAATCCTACGGAGAGGAGGATCGTATCACAAGGAATAAGACGACTCGTATCAAGATCAAGTGAACGGTCTTCTTTCAGGTGAGCGATCGTGATACCGGTCACTCTATCTTTCCCATGGACCGAGACGATAGCCGTATTCAGAAAGAGAGGGATAGCAAAATCATCAAGACACTGCCTGATATTCCTATCGAGCCCCCCGGGATAGCTCTGGATCTCAGTCACTGCCTCGACTTTTGCACCTTCTAAGGTCATCCTTCTTGCCATGATCAGTCCGATATCACCAGAACCGACAATGACGCAGGTCTTCCCTACGAGGGTGTTCTGCATGTTGAGGAACCTCTGTGCTGTTCCTGCAGTATAGATCCCGGCAGGACGTGTTCCGGGTAGGCTGATAGCTCCTGCGGTACGTTCTCTGCATCCCATCGCAAGGATGATAGATTCTGCTTCTATGGAGTAGAGCTTTCCTGTGGTCATGGCCTTTATGATAAAATGATCATCTTCTTTCTCTATCCTATGAACATAGGTATCAGTCATGATGGGGATATCTAGGTCATAACATGAATCAATATCTAATTGGGCGTATTCTGGTCCTGACAAGGCTTTCTTATAACGCATGAGACCGAATCCGTCATGTATGCACTGATTCAGGATCCCCCCAGCTCGGGTATCTCGATCGATGATGAGGATCGAATCTTCTCCGGCCTCTTTTGCTCCGAGTGCAGCTGCAGTACCTGCAGGTCCAGCTCCGATGATGAGGATCGAGACTTTGATGGTATCAATCATGAGCTCCCTCCCCTCGAAGGGTTCCTTCGAACATAGGGGAATCTAGCCCTTTGTAGAACTGTTCATCTATGTTGATCCCACGCTCTTTTTTGAGTAACTCTGCTATCCTTGGCGTACAGAAGCCTCCCTGACATCGTCCCATCATAGCTCGGCAACGAAGTTTTATCCCTATATAGGTGACAGGTCCGATGATTCGATCGACTGCATGAAGTACTTCAGCTTTTGTGATCCCCTCACATCTACAGATGATCGATCCATAATCAGGATCTTGCTGTATGAGCTCTTTTTGTCTCTGTTGCGGTAGTTCTAGGAAGCGTCTCTCTCTTGTGAGTGTTGGCTCCCACTCCTCTTTATATATAAGAGGAAGATGTTTCTCGACCAGCTCTCGTACGGTCACGGCTATTGAGGGAGAGGCGGTGAGGCCTGGACTCTCTATTCCTGTTAATAGGATGAATCTGTCATGATCCTCTATGATGAAATCACTGAAGCCACCTACTTCAGGCGGGGTGAGTTTTGGTCTGAGTCCAGCAAAGGATCTGATAAGATCATGAGATGTTAAGGAAGGGAGGAGGGCATGTCCCTCTTTTCTCAATTCTGCAAGAACAGCAAGGGTCGTTCCTAGCTCATCTCTACTCTCGCTATATTCGTTACTCGGACCGATGAGTATATTCCCCTCAACCGTATTGGTCAGGTGAATCCCTAAGCCACTACTATGATGTCCGGGAACTGGGTAGATGAGTAGTTGCAGTTCATCTTGGAGTCGTTTATCTAGGACATAGTATTCTCCGCGACAGGGATATATCGTATATTCATCGATTCCTGCCATACGAGCGATCGCATCTGAGTAGAGCCCTGCAGCATTGATGATGATCTTTCCCGAGAGCCGTGTGCCCTTTTGCGTCTTCAGGATATATCGGTCTGCACTCTTCTCTAATGAGGTCACCTCTTCTGTGAAGAAGAATTCGACTCCCTGTGCATGAGCATGTTCTGCAAGTGCTATGGTCAGTTCGTAGGGTCCTGTGATTCCAGTGGTTGGAGAATAGAGGGCTTTCTTACCCCCTACACCGGGTTGGAGTTCCTGCATCTGCTTCTCATCGATGATCTGCAGATCTGGTACCTGATTCTCTATCCCTTGAGCGTAGAGGCTAGCTAGGGTAGCGAACTGTGACTCATCAAAGGCTACAGTCAGCTTACCGATCTTCTGAAAAGGGACCTGAAGCCCAGAACAGAGCTCTTCGAACATCTCGTTCCCTTTCACCCCATGCTTTGCTCGTAGAGAACCTGGAGTATAATGGATACCTGAATGAACCACGCCACTGTTTCTGCTACTAGTACCGAAACATACATCGGCCTCTTTCTCAATGACCGCTGTTTTGAGCTTATAGGCTGAGAGTTCTCGTGCTATTGAAGTCCCGATGACTCCAGCACCGATGATCAGTACATCATATTGTTCCATACCTCATACTATAATGTGTTCGTTTAAAAAAGAAAAGATGCTAAAAGTTCATAAAAGTTCAAAAAGAGATATTGACATACACATATTCGGGTAGTAAGATACATATACATTCAGAAACGTTCATAAAAGAACATGAAAGGTTCAAAAAGGGGCATGTATGTCAACTGGACTTATTCCAGCGGATCGACAGCATAAGATCAAAGAGATGATCACCGCACATGGTGTTGTACGGGTCAATGAATTAAGTGACCTGTTCCAAGTCTCTGTCCTCACGATCAGACGAGATCTTGATGGCCTAGAAGAGATGGGCATCCTTGAACGATCACATGGTGGAGCCGTACTCCGACAGAATATGTCAGTTGAACCACTGTTCACCCAGAAAGAACGTCAGCAGAGAGAAGAGAAGGAACGGATCGGTATTGCCGCAGCTCAGATGATAGAAGAGGGCGATATGGTACTGGTCAACAGTGGTTCTACCACACTTCAGGTCATCAAAGCTCTGCGAGATAAAAAAGTAACAATCATCACAAATAACATCGCTGCAGCTCAAGTAGCTGAAGAGGCCGCTTTTGATATCGTATTCCTCGGTGGGAACTACCGAACACAATCGAATTCAGTAGCTGGTAACTTCGCGCAACTCGCACTAGATAGAGTCTATGCGAACAAGGTTATCATCGGAGTGGATGGCTTCAGTTTCTCACATGGACTGACCACACCGATCATGCTTGAAGCTGAGATCACTCGATCTATGATCGAGAAGACTGTCGGAAAGGTCATCGTCGTTGCTGCAAGCAGTAAGATGGGGATCGTATCGAACTTCAAGACGACACCTGTCGAGAAGATAGATATCTTAGTGACTGATAAGACAGCAGAGGATTTCCTGACAGAGTTGGAACTCCAGAAAGCAGGAATAGAATTGGTAATTGCATAGCTAAGAGTTATGTCGATATATGGGTAAAAAAAAGTCTAGGAGGCGGTTTATGGCTTATGAAGATGCATACAAAGAATGTGTTTGGGTTGATTTTGAAGTTTTAGAAGGTTTTATGCTTGATTCTCTCAAGAGTGCAGGTCTCCCAGAAGAGGATGCTAAAGTAGTTTGTGAGATCTTGATCACGTCAGATAAGAGAGGGATCGATTCTCATGGTATCGGTAGATTGAAACCAATCTATATCGATAGGATCGATGCTGGAATCCTTAATCCTACAACTAAGATCGATGTTATCAAAGATGATAAGACTGCAGCTGTTCTTGATGGAAACAATGGAATGGGTCATGTCGTCTCTAAGAAAGCAATGGAAATGGCTATCGAAAAAGCTAAAGAATATGGAATGGGTATGGTAGCAGTAAGAAACTCTACTCATTACGGAATTGCCGGTTATTATAACCTCATGGCAACAGATGCTGGAATGATCGGTATCACAGGAACTAATGCTCGACCATCTATCGCTCCTACTTTTGGAGTTGAGAACATGCTTGGTACTAACCCTTTGACGTTCGGTATCCCAACAGATGAAGAATTCCCTTTCGTCCTTGACTGTGCGACATCAGTATCACAGCGAGGAAAGATAGAAGTATATGGCCGATCAGGAAAAGAACTACCTGAAGGCTGGGTAATCGGAAATGATGGAAAGACAAGAACTGATACACAACAGATCCTTGTTGACCTTACTAAAGGTAAGGCTGCACTTGCTCCTCTTGGTGGAATTGGTGAAAGTACTGGTGGATATAAAGGATACGGATACTCAATGGTCGTAGAGATCCTCTCTTCAGCCCTACAGGATGGTTCCTACCTGAAAGATCTTAACGGATTTGATGCTGAAGGCAATAAGATCCCCTTCCCCCTAGGACATTTCTTCATCGCTATCGATCCAGAGAGATTCATGGGTCTTGATACACTCAAGAAGATCGCTGGAAACATCTGTCGTGGAGTAAGAAACTCTAAGGTAGCTCCCGGAGCTGACAGGATCTATACAGCTGGTGAAAAAGAATATATAGCTTGGGAATACCGAAAGGACCACGGATGTCCAGTTCCTGCATCACTACAGAAGGTCATGGTAGAACTTCGAGATAGATATGATCTCGACTACAAATTCGACTTCGAATAGATAACGTTAATATCCCCATGGTATACATGGGGGGAAAATATAAAATAATGTTTCGCGGATGAGCGGATGTTTTTATGGAGGGTTCTAATGGATGAATTGAAAAAGAGGGCACTTGCGTACCATCAGATGGACGGAAACCCAGGAAAGGTATCAGTGGTACCTACTAAACCTTGTGCTACTGCTGATGATCTCTCATTAGCTTATACACCTGGTGTAGCAAAACCTGTTATGGAGATCGCTGCAGACCCAGAGAATGCTTACAAGTATACTTCAAAGGGTAACCTTGTAGCCGTAATCTCTAATGGTACAGCTATTCTTGGATTGGGAGATCAGGGTGCACTGGCTTCTAAGCCTGTAATGGAAGGAAAGGGCGTTCTTTTTAAGAGATTCGCTGATGTAGATGTATTCGACCTTGAGTTAGATACAAAAGACCCAGACAAGATCATTGAATTCGTCAAGATGCTTGAACCTACTTTCGGTGGTGTGAACCTCGAAGATATCAAGGCTCCTGAATGTTTCAAGATCGAACAGGCCCTCATCGAAGCATGTGATATCCCAGTATTCCATGATGACCAGCACGGTACTGCTATTGTCTCTACCGCTGGTATCCTCAACGCTGTTGAGATCATCGAAAAGAATATGGGAGATCTCAAAGTGGTCTTCAACGGAGCAGGTTCTGCAGGAATGTCCTGTGCGAAGATGCTCGTTTCTTGTGGTGTAAAACAGGAAAATCTGATCATGTGTGATAGTAAAGGTGTTATCTTCAAAGGTAGAACCGAACGAATGACACCGGAGAAGATCGTAATGGCTAATGATACGGAAGCAAGAACACTCACTGAAGCTATGGTTGATGCTGATGTGTTCATGGGGCTCTCAGTTTCTAACTGTGTGACTCCTGAGATGCTTCTTTCAATGGCAAAAGATCCTATCGTCCTCGCTATGAGTAATCCTGATCCAGAGATCGATTATGATCTAGCAGTAGCTACTCGAAAAGACCTGATCATGGCTTCCGGTCGATCAGACTTTCCTAACCAGATCAACAATGTTCTTGGTTTCCCATTCATCTTTCGAGGGGCTCTTGATGTTCGTGCATCAAGGATCTCTGAAGGTATGAAGCTTGCAGCAGCAAAAGCTCTTGCTGCACTTGCAAAAGAACCAGTTCCTGAATCAGTTTCTAAAGCTTACGGCGGACAGAAGTTCTCATTCGGAAGAAATTATATCGTTCCTAAACCCTTCGATCCTAGAGTTATCGAATATGAAGCTGTTGCTGTTGCGAAAGCTGCTTGTGATGAAGGTTTGGCAAAGTATCCTATCGAAGATTGGGATGCATATAGAGAATCACTGAAAGAACGAATGAAAAAATACTGGGAGTAATCGGGGTTAGTCCCAGTTGATCACTGTGTGTTAAAGTCACGTTCCTTTATTGAAGCTGTTCTTTCTTCTAGGAAAGAACAGCTTCTTGTTGTATAATGCCTTGAACGTAAATACTAGAACACTAGGGAGTGTAATCAATGGGTCAGCCATTATCAATACTGCTAGTAGATGATGAACGAATCAGCCGAGAAGTCGCAGCACATCTACTCAAAAGCGGTGGACACCAAGTTACCTCTGCAGCTCTCCCCTCTGAAGCTATCGAGATCTATAAGGATTTGAAGGATACTTTTGATCTAGTGGTCCTTGATATGCTCATGCCAGAGATGACAGGGAAAGAGTTGTTCGTTGAGCTCAAAGCCCTCAACCCGAGTATTAAGGCTATTCTACTCAGCGGATTTGGGAAGAATAGTGATCTTCAGGAAGCGATCGATCTTGGGGTCTATCAATATCTTCAGAAGCCGGTATCTCGTCAGATATTGCTTGATACAGTGTTAGAGATCGCCGCACTTTGACTAGTCACCATTGATTGAATACATCCTCTGCAAAGCCCAACATATGGTCAAGTTTGATCTTCTTCTTATCATCTAAGATGACGAACCCATCAAAATAGCCGAATACTTGATGTTGCATCGACTTGAGTACGAGGACCTTCGTCTGGGACTGACGGTCTACTGCCGGGGTGAACGTTAACTCACATCGACCATCGGAACTCGTGACCTTCCAAGGCTTCATATAATCTTCTGTATCAAAGATGAATTTGATCTCTTCGAGCTTATGGAGCTTATTATCATAGAAGATCACATTCTCACTTGCCGGTGTCCTATCAGAGAAACCATAACCCAAGTTCAAACCGAAAGGGATAGAATCAATCATGCCGGAGGTAGAACCCCAGTACCATCTATTCTTATAGGTCCATCTCCCTCGCCCCCAATCAAGTCCCCCAAGATCAGTATTCGGGGAGAGCGTATACTCCTTTTCCCCGATAGCGATGGTCCCGGTGGCTCCCATACAGGTGATCTTCTCATTGAGATAGAAGGCTGTCCGCAGCTCCTCCCAGGAGGTCGCGATATTGATACTCTCATCGTTCTCTACCCGTGAGAGGGTGATCGATGCTTTGAGACCTATCTCACCTGATGGTAACTGGATATGAGGAGCCGTGATCTCTAAGGTCCGTATAGCCCCTTTTGTCTCGATATGAATACTTAATGTATTATTGGAGAACTGAACGATACTGTCCTGTGAGTGGGGAGGAAGTCCCACATTCCCTTTTGGCAGGATGATCAGGGAGTCTTCCTGTACAGAGAAGCCTTTGGTGAAATCGAGGAAGCAGACAGCCATCATACCGATATAGCCTAGATCACTTATGGTCACAGAGAACCCTATGTTCTTATCATGGGAGAGAATATAGTAGTAATCCCATTCTTTGATGCGTAACCAATGTGCTTTGATATCAGCTCTCTCATATTTCCAAAGAGGGGAACGGGCCCAGCCTGGTTCCCTGATCATTCCCTGTGGATCAAGTAATCTCTGTTCCTGAAGCACTTCATGCTGCATATCATCCCCTCCAAGAGAAGTTCTTAACTATCTATTATAGGGGTGAAAAGGTGAAAAAGAAAGCACCGCTCATTAAAAGCGGTGCTTAATAGTATTAGCTAGGTAGGAATAACTGTTTCGTCTCTAGAAGGTATGATGATTGGCGGATCGCTCCTTTCATCAATTCATCAAATATCGGTCTACTGGCTATGGTGAATACCAACATCAGTACTACCATGATAATAAAAGCAATCAATAAGAGTCTATTACTCATCTTCATGATTTTTCTCCTTAAAATCTGTATAAAGTTCTTGAAGTTCTTCAATAGACATCTTCAAGCTGGTCATATTCGAAAACATCTCAGGTAGTACACTTGTGATGAACTCCTTCTTCTTCAATCCTCGTGTGATACTCGAAGCATCTTTAGAGGTGAAATATCCTATGCCTCGACGGTTATAGATGACTCCCTGGTCCTGCAGCAGGCCGTAGGCCCGTGTCATGGTATTGGGATTCACTTCCATCTGAATCGACATATCTCTGATAGACAGGATCCTCCCGTCATCAACCCAGCGCCCGGTCAGAATCTGGTCATAGATATGATCAGCAATCTGTCTGTATATTGAGAGTTTTTCTTTAAACTGCATCTTTTGCCTCTACTTCCCTGATACGAAAATATGAGACGACCAGGCAGAATGGTGCAAGAAGAGCCCAATAGATCGTCTTACCGATCGTAGCATAGGTATTACCCAAGTCTAGGGCTCTAGCATTCATCACTACCATCGTGTCATCAATATGGATTCCTCCATGAAATAGTTGCTGTGCATAGGGTGCATAGACGATTCGTGCTATGAGGGCTAGGATCAGACTTAACACTATAGATAATATCATGAGTGAAAGGACGGTCTTCACAAGATGAGCACTCTTGAAATAGGTAGCTCCTAGTAGGAAGATCGATTGTAGGACCATATAATGGAGTATCATCTTCCAGATCAAGATATTCGTCATATCAAGAAGAGGGGATGAAGCTTTGAAGAGTATTGCATTCATTCCTTCAATGATCACAGAGGATAGGAAAACGAAGATAAGAAGTGCTAGAGGATAGAGTACTGCATGGTATATGAATTTAGCTATCAGTTTCTCATGTGCATGTACCGGTAACATCAACCAGGCATGTTGTCGTACTTTACTGTACATCTCCTGTGCATAGGTGATACTTACCATGATGAACCCACCAACGAGTAAGAGATTGATGAATAGGGGAACATAATTCATCTCATCGTATGAGTTCGTGAATCTACCGACAAATCCCGCGATAAGATTTGGAATGAGCAAGAACCCGAATACTACAGAGACATAGATGATGAGACCTTTTTTATCTTCGTAGAGCTGTTTTCGTAATAAGAGTAGTATATTTCTCATTTTACTCCTCCTTTGAATGATTTTGGAGAGGAGACGACTGCATTGAAGAGTGTCTCAAGATCGACTCCTGATGTGAATGAACCATGAGAGTCTTTTCGTACCACAGAGTATCCACCTGGGACCTTCTCGGAATAGATCACATCTGCACCCTGTGGTTCATCAAGTTCTAAGGTAGTTGCGATCTTCTCTGATACATCTTCGAGAGATGAGTTGAAGATGATCTCTCCATCATGGAGGATGATGATCGGATCGATCAGATTCTCCATATCACGAACTTGGTGAGTCGATATGATGAATGTACGTTCTTCAGTGAGAGCTGATGCGACGGTCCTTCTGAACTGGGTCTTTGAAGGGATATCAAGTCCATTGGTAGGTTCATCAAGTATCAGTAATGATGTATTTGAAGCTAAACCAAAGGATAAGAGGAACTTCTTCTTCTGCCCATAGGAGTAGTCACTGATCTTCTGACTCGTATCAAGAACGAAATCTGAGATGTAGCTATCGAATGCATGTGAATCAAACTTAGGGTAGAAGGGAACGTTAAGCTTTAGATAGGTGGCGATTGACATATTGGGAAGATAGAACTCTTCCGGTAGATAGAATATGTCAGCTAACATATCAGGATGACGCTTTACCGGGTCGAATCCCAGTACTTCAGCCTCTCCTGATTTTCGAAACAGTTGCCCTGCGATAATCTTGAGTAGTGTCGTCTTTCCGGCACCGTTCATACCGAGTAGTCCATATATGTTCCCCGCAGGGACGTTGAGCTGCAGATCGGTAAACAATGGCTTCTTGCCATATGAAAAATGAAGATTAGTAAGTGTGATCATTTCATCACTCCTTGTGTGGTCTAGTGCACTATCTAAGTAGTACACTAATACTGTAGTTCCTGTAGGTTGATTTGTCAAGGAGTAAAAATAAAAAAAGTGATATCTTTTTTAGATATCACTTCTCTGATTGGGAATCTTCTTATGTTAGATGAGTTCTCTTAGTGCATCCTTTATCTGTCCGAGGACCTGAAGGACCTGCTGATCAAGTCTGCTGTAGGTCTGATTAAGCATCTCCATGAACTCCTTGTCCAGCTCTGGCTCGATATCGACAGTCTGTCCGGTCTGCTGCTGGAGCAACTGTTGTTTCTGCTGCAGTCTGGGAGTGAACTGCCCTACGAGTTGGTCATAGGTCTGCTGACGCATCTCGAGATATTGGTTATAGAGGTTATCGATCTGTACGAATACCTCTAGTAACCCATCATCTTTTCCTGCTAACAGGGTAAGAAGTGATTTGACTTTCCCGATATGCTGCACATACCTATCATTCTGAGGGAGGGTGATATTGTTCAATGCAGTATCGATCATCACATCTCGAACCAGGTCTCGATCCTCTTCAGGTAAGGTAGCTACATCTTCTTGAACATCTTCGATACTCTTATCGATTGATATCAGGTAGGTCCCTGCTATCCGTTTCCCTGTTTGGGTGAGCCTATCTTTTCTGATCTGCTGTGGGTCTATCTCAATATCTTCGATTCGCTCCATAGCGAGTTCAAAAGCTGATTTGATTCGTGCCATATCCTGCATATCTCCTTTGGTGAAGTATCCCTTTATAAGATAGCTGTTTTTGGGCACAACGTCTATATAAGATATGCTTCAGAGCTCTTGCTGTCTGTAGAGGTTATGCGTACAATAACCATATGAGAGAACAGAGAATCCCCGTGGTCATACTTACC
>CAZLZY010000055.1:0-10760 GCA_964564075.1 uncultured Spirochaetales bacterium | reverse complement strand
TCACTCTATCTTGTTCGACTCCAGACAGTCCTTCAGGACTTCCTACAAGAGCTTGGTTTGGTAAAGGAAGATGAGATCGTCCCCTTTCAGAGTGATTTTTTCGTATCGATCAATCAGGCTCGTGGGTTCTTTACCAAGGTCGTTCATAACATCGAAGATAGGATCCTCGATAGGCGACTTGATAATACCAGAAGCCGTGTAGATAGGGCAAAACAGATCATTACTAAGAGATATTGTGAGAAGGGATTCTCGCTCCAAGAGATCTGTGATGACCTCTACCTCTCAACAAGTCAGTTCAGTCTGTTATTCAAAGAGGGGACTGAGAAGACCTTTGTAGAGTATCTTACAGCATATAGAATAGAACAGGCTCAGATCCTGTTGAAGAACTCATCAATGAGAGCCTATGAGATCGCAGAGATGGTCGGGTTCAGTGACCCGAGATACTTCTCGATCATATTCAAGAAGCTGACAGAGAAGACACCTCTAGAATATCGTAGGAGTCTATCAGAGTGAAGCAGCCATTCCGCTTTGGGACCCTTGGATCAAGAATATACTCATTCTTCATCCTCTTCATCTTCGGGACTATCATCATCTTGCAGCTCGTTGCCTTTCAATTTACGATCAGTACCGTACGTAGTACGACCATTGAAGCGAATAAGACCCTATTGGGACAACTCACCCGTCAGATCGAATCCTATATAGAAGATATGGAACATCTCTCTCTTGCAGTCATCGAGGCTGATGAGGTGCAGACCTATCTCAGGGGAGAGGCTCCTGCTCCATTACCGGAGTATACAAAGCTGATCCAGAAACAGTTAGGCACCTATCTAAAGGCACGTGAGGATATCAAGAATATCTATTTCTCAGATATGGCAGGTAACATACTCTCTGCTGATTCATCAGTAGAGATCAATAAATGGGCGGATGTTCTGAATAGCCAATGGTTCACCTCTGCCGCTAAGAATCCTTCGAAGACCATCTTATCGGGTTCGTATGTACAGAATCTTATCTCTGAAGACTACTCCTGGGTGACCTCTATCAGTAGGGGTATCGTGTCACTAGATACCGGGGCTCTTCTGGGTGTCCTTCTCGTAGATCTTAAGTTCGATGGGATCAAAGATTTGTGTCAGTCCATGGTCACCGGACGTAAGGGCTATAATTTCATTGTCGATGATCAGGGAGTCTACGTCTTCCATCCAACACAACAGCTTGTATACAGCGGGGTGAAGGACGAACCACTAGATGAGATCCTCGACTCGATCCAAAGCGGTGGTGATAATACCTTTAGTGATGGAGAGAGATACTATTTCATCAACAACTCAGAGACTACCGGTTGGCATGTGGTGAGTGTCCTCTATGCAGATGATATCATCACTGATTGGCGGTATGTTCAGATCTCCTTTGCTGCGATCGGTCTGATCATGTTCTTAGTCGTTGGCCTTGTGACGAATAGGATCACACGAAGTATCACAAGTCCTGTGAAGAAACTGCAGATGATCATGAAGAGTGTAGATGAGGGGGAGTTCCATCTAGTCGGTGAGATCCATGCTACTGATGAGATCAAAGAGCTTGCCCATGATTATGACATCATGGTTACGAGGATCCGAGAACTGATGCACGAGAACGTCAAAGAGCAGGAGCTCAAACGGAAGAGTGACCTGAAGGCCTTACAGGCACAGATCAGCCCTCATTTTCTCTACAACACCCTAGATTCCATCATCTGGATGGCTGAGATGAAACAACACCGAGAAGTAGTGCTCATGACCTCTGCACTCTCAAAACTCATGAGGATCAGTATTAGCAAAGGACGAGAGATCATTCCGATCAAAGATGAGATCGCACATGTGGAATCTTATCTGACGATCGAAGAGATGCGCTATAGAGGAAAGTATGATTCAGAAATACTGATAGACCCTGAACTCTATGATGAGATGACCTTGAAGATCACGTTACAACCACTTGTTGAGAATGCGATCTATCATGGGATAAAGGAATCAGACCATAAAGGTCTTATCCAGATCATTGGGACACGAGAGGATGATACCATCGTATTGAAAGTTATCGATAATGGTAAGGGGATCCCTCCTGATAAGGTGAAGTTGCTCAACAGCTCCTATACCGTAGTAGAAGATGATCAACCCTGGGTGAAACTCAGAGGGATGGGAGTCAGGAATGTCCATGAACGGATCCAGCTCTATTTTGGTGAAGAGTATGGTTTGCATTGTGAGAGTGTCTTAGGGGTCGGTACAACGATTACCGTAAGGATACCAGCAAGAGGAGGAGTCAGGTGAAGAACTGGTTTGTAGTATTATTGAGTTTCATGGCTGCTTTGATCCTCTTCTTTGTCCTAACGATCTTCTATGAACAGTCTACACCGAAGAATCTAGAGTTAGATACGCCTATACCTATCGTATTGAAGTCTCGGCAGGTAGAACCTATGGAGTTCTGGGATGTCGTACATCGAGGGATCAATGAGGCAGCAAAAGAGTATGGGGTAGAAGTCTTGATCACAGGTCCGCTTTTTGAGAAGGAGATCGATCAACAGATTGAGATGGTAGAAGAAATATTGAAGGAGAACCCTCCCCTACTTATCCTTGCAGCGACGGATTATGTGAAACTTGTTGATACAGTCGAAAAAGCAGAGAAGCTGGGGATCCCTGTGATAACGATAGACTCAGGCGTAGATTCAGACATCCCTGTCTCCTTCATCGCAACTGATAATATTGCTGCGGGGGAGAAAGCTGGAAAAGAGCTTATGAGACTTCTAGAGAACAAAGAGAACCCGAAGATAGCGATCGTCAGCCATATCAAAGAGGCCGCCACGGCCATCGATAGAGAGAAGGGAGTTCGTAAAGCTCTCGCTGGTGAGGATATTGTAGGCTCCTGGTACTGTGATGTAGAAGAGGACCGTGCCTATGAGATCACTAAGGAACTCATCGATACCTACGATCTTGATGGGATCGTCGCACTCAATGAGGTTGCATCTATAGGTGTCGCTCGTGCCGTTGAGGAGTATCAGGTCAAGGCTGCTCTTGTGGTCGTGGGATTTGATAATGCGATCAGAGAGTTAGCTTATCTGGAATCCGGGGTGATCAAGGCTACGGTCGTACAACGCCCCTATAATATGGGATATATGACCGTGAAGATCGCGGTAGATTATTTGAAGGGTAATGATGTTCCCGATTTCCTCGATACTGAATCGGTACTTATCACCCATGAGAATATGTTTCAAAGGGAGTATCAAGAGCTTCTCTATCCCTTCAGTAACAACGATTGATCAAAAAAGTATACGATTATCTTATATGATTGACCTTATTTAGGAATATTTTAAACATTCTCCGTAAAATCCTCTATTTCGCGATCCCAAAAACGGGGTGATACTTATATTGTCGAAACTATACAGGTGCATAGGGTGTGCCTGATTTTCAGGGAGCGGAAGTTTGAGTAAACAATTACTTTCAGTGAAACAAATCGATAAACGATTCAAAGGTGTTCACGCATTAAAGGGCATAGATTTTGACCTCAATGAGGGCGAAGTCCATGCTTTAGTCGGTGAGAACGGTGCCGGGAAATCGACCCTTATGAAGATATTAACTGGAATCTATGAGAAAGATTCTGGAGAGATGTATTATCTTGGGAAACTGTATCATCCACATGGCCCAAAGCAGGCACTGCAGATGGGTATTGGTATCATCCATCAGGAATTGAACATGATGGATCATCTCACAGTTGCACAGAATATCTTCATTGGTCGAGAATCGATGCATAAGAGCGGATTGTTTCTTGATGAAAAAGCCCAAAATAACAGGGCGCAAGTATTATTTGATCGATTGAACATGAATATTAATCCTACTGAGTTATTAGGTAACCTCACCGTAGGTATGCAGCAGATGGTCGAGATTGCCAAGGCTGTCTCACACGACCTAAAGGTGTTGATCCTAGATGAACCAACAGCAGCGCTGACCAATACAGAGATCAATGAACTATTCAATATTATGAGAAATCTTTCCCAACAGAAAGTTGCCATGATCTATATTTCACACCGAATGGATGAGATTCATAAGATCACTGATCGTGTAACGGTTATGAGAGACGGTGAATATATAGGAACAAAAGAGACAGCGCATGTGACCAAAGAAGAGATCATCCAGATGATGGTCGGACGGGTCATCTACGAAGAGCCTAAACAGAAGAGTAATGTACCCGATGGTGCAGAGGTCGTATTGAAGGTCTCGGACCTACATGCTGGCAAAATGGTAAAAGGTGTGAGCTTTGAATTGAGACGAGGTGAGATCCTTGGATTCTCAGGTCTGATCGGGGCCGGTAGAACTGAGACTGTAAGAGCTCTCTTCGGAGCAGATAAGATAAAAAGTGGGACGATAGAGGTCAATGGTAAACCAACTTTGATCAAAACTCCTATGGATGCTGTTGAACAAGGTATCGGCTATCTTTCAGAAGATAGAAAGCGATATGGATTATGTACAGGACTCAGTGTGATCGACAACTCGATCATGGCTACCTATGAAGATTATCAGAAGAATTTCTTCATGCAGAAGTCAAAGATGAGAAAGGTCGCTCAGCAGTTCAGTGAAGCGATGAAGATCAAGACTCCTTCTTTAGAACAGTTAGTCGTGAATCTTTCTGGTGGTAACCAGCAGAAAGTAGTCATAGCAAAATGGTTGATCAGAAATAGTGATATTCTTATCTTCGATGAACCGACTCGAGGTATTGATGTCGGCGCGAAGAGTGAGATCTACCATCTGATGAACGAATTGGCAAAAGAGGGTAAGTCGATCATTATGATCTCTTCCGAAATGCCTGAAGTATTAAGAATGAGTGATAGGGTCATCGTGATGTGCGAGGGACGAATCACTGGAGAACTCGATATCAGCGAAGCTAACCAAGAGAAGATCATGGCTTTCGCAACAATGAACAATTAGGTAGAGGTAAGAGAGAATGGAAAAATCCTTAAAGAAAAAGAGCCTTATCGAAGACATTAAGAGTAAAGGACTACAGAAGATCCTTGCACCAGCTGCATTGATCATCTTATATGCGTTCTTTGCGATCTTCGGAAGAAACTTCATGTCATATACGACTTTGGTGAATATTCTAGATTCATCATACTATATTGGTTTTATTGCGATTGGTGTTACCTTCGTCATTATCACAGGTGGTATCGACCTCTCCTGTGGAACGGTTATGATGTGTGCGGCGATCATCGGTGGTACAGCTTATAAGACTTGGGGATGGCCCATGTGGTCAGCACTGCTGCTTATCATCTTCGTTGGTTTCCTGTTTGGTGTATTCAATGGTATCATGGTTTCAAAACTGAAACTTCCTCCATTCATCGCAACACTGGGAACTATGATGATCTCTAAGGGTGTTGGATCTATCGTATCAAATGTACGATCAGCAACATTCCCAACAAGAGCAGAACCTGCAGGATGGTTCAAAGGCATCTTCAAGTATATCACACCTAATAGGACATCTATCCCTACTGGAGCGTTCGTACTCTTCGGGGTCGCTTTCATCTGTTATCTGATCTTGAGTAAGACTAAGATGGGACGTTATACCTTTGCTATAGGTTCTAACAAAGAGGCTGCTAGACTCTCCGGTATCAATGTAGAGAAATGGGAGATGATGGTCTATATCGTAGTTGGTATCCTTGCGGGTGTTGGTGGTATTGCCTTCGCTGCAGTATATACAACAGTTATGCCTGCACAGGGAGCTGGATTCGAACTCTACGCTATTGCTGGAGCGGTAATCGGTGGTACTTCACTTTCAGGTGGTATCGGTACGATCTCTGGTACCCTGATCGGTGTATTCATCATGAGTGTTTTGAGAACTGGACTTCCCTCAATGGACCTACAGTCTCACTACCAGACCTTCTTCACTGGTGTCGTTGTAATCCTCGCGGTATTACTCGATATCTACAAGACGAATCAGGCAACACAGGAAAAGATCATAGCTCCTTCAGAGAAGTACAAACAGTCTATAAATGAGAAGATCGAAGATCTGAAACAGGTATTAGCTACTGCACCTACTGATAAAGCTAGTGGTATCAAGGCTGAGATGTCTGCTTTGACCAAAGAGAGAAACCCTACATATGCTCGACTGAGAGCTGAAGAGAAAGCTGAGGCCGCTCGAGTGAAGAAAGCAGAGAAACTTGCTGAGAAAGAGTTCAAGCAGAGTTTGTCTAAGTAATGATTTTGTGAATGCCCGGTACGTATGTACCGGTTAATTAAAGAGGAGGAACTTAATGAAAGTTTCAAAAAGATTTGTAGCAATTCTTTTAGTACTCGCTTTTCTAGGAACTTCAATGGCCGTGTTCGCACAGGGTCAGGAAGAGAAAGCCTACATAGCAGTTGTATCTAAAGGTGAACAACATGACTTCTGGCAGCAGGTAAAACTTGGTGCAAAAGATGCAGCTGAGAAACTCGGTGTAGATATGACCTTTGAAGGACCACCATCAGAAAGTGATGTACAGATTCAGGTAGAGATGTTGAATTCAGCTATGGCTAAGAATCCTGTAGCGATTGCTCTTGCAGCTCTTGATACTGGATCAGTAATGGACCAACTTCAGGACGCTCTTGATAAGAACATCCCAGTGATCGGATTTGACTCTGGTGTTCCTAACGCTCCTGCTGGATCAATCTATGCAAACGCTTCAACAGACAACTTTGCTGCTGCTGGTGTAGCTGCTGAAAAAATGTTCGCTGCCATCAAAGGTGACATCGCAGCTGCAACAGCTGCTAACCCTGTAACAATCGTTGTAATGAACCAGGACGCTTCTGGTGAATCACTACTTAGCCGAGGAAAAGGTTTTAGAGACACAATGATCGAATTGATCACATCTAAAACTGCTCTTGCAAAGAGTGACATCAAAGTTATGGGTAACACTGCATATATCGGCGCTGACAATCCAACAAGTGGACAGAAAGTCATGATCGAAATGGTTGTTCCTGCTTCTGCTGATGCACAGGATGCAACAGCTTCAGCACATGCTGTATTGAACAAGGTTTCCGATGTAAACACACTCGGTATCTTCTGTTCAAACGAATCAACAGTCAAAGGTCTTCTAGCTGCAACCAATGATGGTTCAGATCTTCCTGGAAAATTCCCTGGACTCGTAGTTATCGGATTTGATGCTGGTAAAGCACAGAAAGACGCTGTTCGAGCTGAGTACTTCTTAGGATCAATCACACAGGATCCTTACTCAATCGGATACAAAGCCGTATCTCTTGCTTACGATGCATACATGGGCAAAGCAGTATCAGATGTTGATACAGGTGCTAAATTCTACAACAAAGACAACATGGACGATGCTGATATCACAGGTCTTCTTTACGACTGAGATCAAGTATTGTTAATTTGCTAATAAAAGAGTCACTTCGGTGGCTCTTTTTTTAGCATTCAGTCTTAAGAGTTAATTATACTGGAAACCCATTCATACTAGATGAATGGGTTTTTGCTGTTTAGATAGTAAGAGACCAGAGAATCAGAGATCTGTTAGTTATGAGAAGAGGAACATCCCCGTGTAGGAGACGGTATGAAGACCATTGTTGTATTTAAGACCACATGAAGTGACAAGTTCATTCACATCGATCCCATAGGCCTCGAGGGAGGAGACTGCCTTATCTGGAAACTTGCAGGGTAGGCCCTCTGGATAGGTGCAGCTTGGACAGAGGTTGCATTCTCCGGCATTCAAAGGGAGTATATCTTCTTGAGTGGAGTTGTGATCAAGGATATATTGATGAACTGTCCGGTACATCGTGTCATGGATCTTTTTTGCTTCATTCATCCCATCAATATCAAAGGAATCCTCAAGCTGATAGATCGTTTGAACTACAACTCCTGTAGTATATCTTTTCACCTGTGCAATGAGCTCTACAATAGGGCCGACAGCTGGAGGGCATACCCAATTCTTACCATAGTGGCCACAATAGTTCTGTTCACAGGCAGCTCTGAAATCTTCAGAGAATCTGATGTCACTGACAGTTACGATCCCTGATGCATGAGCTCCCGATTCGATCGCTTTTTTAGATAACTCTGTTTTATTCATGGTGATACTATACTCCCGTTTGTAATAAGTTGAAAGAAACCCCCCCTATAGATCTCTTGGGTGAGAAACCTATAGGGGAAAAAGGAGAGAAAAGTATTATGGAGAATTAAGGAGGTGTGATTTCTCCATCAAGATCCCAGAGTGCTGTCCAGTCTTGGTCTTCCTTCCAGAGGAATACCTGTCCTTTGATCAATCGGCAATTCTTATTCAGGTTAGCGATAGCTGTCATCTCTTCCTCCGAAAGGAGGTCAACGACTGAACACTCGAGGTTGCTCAAGTATTCATTCTTTCTCACAGAGAATGGGATAGGAGTTTGACCACGCTGTACTGCCCATTTGATACAGATCACTGCTGGGTGAACCTGATGATTCTTTGCGATCTCTAGGATCACTGGGTCTTCGATATCTACAGTATCATTCTCAGTCTTGTCTCTGTCCGGTCTTGTTGGTGAGCCGATAGGAGTGAAACCGATTGGTTGTACGTCATTTGCTTTCAGGAAATCAAAGAAATCTTTCTGCTGGAAGTGAGGATGGAGTTCCATCTCATTCACTGCAGGTTTGATCTTCGCATCTCGTAAGATCAGTTTCATCTTAGCGATAGTGGTATTCGAGGTTCCGATGTTCCTAACTAGTCCCAATTCAACGAGTTCTTCTATTTGTCTCCATGTTTTCATGAAGTTCTCATGGATATAAGGCTTTGACTCTGGGGATCGTGAATCTACATCACATCCTGGTGCATGGAAGTTAGGGAAAGGCCAGTGTATGAGATAGAGGTCAAGGTAATCGAGCTGCAGATCTTTTAATGACTGCTTACATGATTTAAGGACTTCGCCTTCTCCATGCATGTTATTCCATACTTTAGAGGTGATCCATAACTCTTCTCGTTTGATCCCGCCATCCATGATAGATCGTAGGGCCTCTCCGATGTTCTTCTCGTTTCCATAGACTGATGCACAGTCAAAATGGCGATAACCGATCTCTGCAGCTCCCACGACTGCATCTGCAATATCTTCTGCACTAAAGCGATCAGAACCGAATGTTCCAAGTCCTACTGCAGGAAGCAGATCCCCTGATCTCAATACTCGTTTTGGTACTAGATTCGGATCGATCCCTTCACTTGTCTTGGTAAATGTTCTTATTGGCATAGTGAACTCCTTCTCATCATTTGCTGTTATAGTACACTATAACACGATATGTTTTATTCGTAAAGGGTTAAACGTAAAGATTGTATGAAACCATTTTTATAACTGTTATACCTGTTATAGGACAGTTAAAGATTGACGGATAATCTCGATACTACTACTATAGAGGTATCATAGAATCAAGAAGGTACCATACATGAATCTACATGTTGATAAGAATAGCACGATCCCTCCATTCCAGCAGATCAAGAATCAGATAAAGGCTGCCATTGTCGCAGGTGAATACCCGGAAGATACTGCTCTACCGTCCGTACGGGAGGTCTCAAGAGTGACCCATGTTGCATTGACGACTGCTCAGCGAGTATTTACAGATCTGAGAAATGAGAACTATATCTATTCATTAAGGGGGAAGGGGAACTTCGTGAAATCTCTCGCAGATAGGATCAATCAACAGATCCATGTGTTTCTTCCCTCATCATCGCTCTCATTCTTCACAAAGATATTGCAGGGAGTCTTCTCTGCAGCATACTCTAAGAACTGGGAAGTCATCGTACACAGTCTAGACACCGATAAGCTCCTATGGAACGAACAGACGATCGAGATGTTAACAGGTGCGATCGACCAGAATGCTGCGGTTATCTTCATAGAAGAGGCCTTTGGTGATGTCAAACAGA
Organism: uncultured Spirochaetales bacterium; assembly: GCA_964564075.1. Classification (GTDB taxonomy): domain Bacteria; phylum Spirochaetota; class Spirochaetia; order CAKZLE01; family CAKZLE01; genus CAKZLE01. Next base: position 883 of record CAZLZY010000055.1, on the reverse strand, counting down.
AATGTATAGAGGCTGCCAAGATCATCCCTTTCGTGACGATAGAGTGGAAGCTTAAAGGAGCCTCTTCTGTTACCAATGATTATGAACAGTCTATGTATCAGGCGATGAGATACCTAGTCGAAGAGAAGAAGAGCGAGAGTTTTCTTGTATTGAAGGGGCGTGATTATCAGTATAATGCGTCTCAGAAGATTCAAGGCATCCATAAAGTGGTAGATGAGTTCAACTTCTTGATCAATAAGGATGTATTCTTCAGAGATAGCGACTTCGATGCGATCACGGGATATGAGGTGACACATGAGTTCTTTCGGGATAAATCAGTAGATACTGTCATCTGTGCCAATGATTATGAGGCTATCGGAGTTATCGGGGCACTCACAGAGAAGGGACTTCTCGTTGGTAAGGATGTCTCTGTCCTAGGCTATGGAGATATGACTGACAGGACTACGAACTACTTCCCATTATCAACAGTATCTCAGAACCTAGCACAGGTTGGTCTCAGTGCTGTTGAAGAGATCTTCAAACTATCTACAGGTGAATCAGTTCAAGATATCACTGTCTTAGCACATCTAGAGATGAGAAACACCTAAAAGATCGAAGTTAGAGAAAGAAGGATTGTCTAAACATGATTATGATGTTATAGTGTACTATAACAGTTAGGCTTCAAGGAGCATCAGATGGGACACTATATCCTGAGTATCGATCTAGGGACCACAAGCATGAAAGCCGTGGTGTATAAGACTGATTTTACCCCTGTGCATACTATACAGAAGGGTTATCAGACTACGTATCCACAAGAGGGTTGGGCTCAACAACATCCAGATATGTGGTGGAGTGTCTTGTCTGAGGCTGTGAAAGAACTTCTAGAAAAGAGTAAGATCAATCC
>CAZLZY010000054.1:0-10832 GCA_964564075.1 uncultured Spirochaetales bacterium | reverse complement strand
ATGGCTCTTATGGTATTCTGCGCATCCTTTGCAGGGATGAGCAGTAAGGCAAGAATACGTTCTTCCTATCATATAGTTCTAGCAGGAGCTCTATCGGCTCTCCTCTTCATCTATTCGATGCCCTATATGGGTGGTACTGGAGGGAAGATGGGGACTATCGCATTTGGAGCGGTCATAGCTGTATCAGGAATCGATAAGCTAGTAGGTAAGGGGATTCGGAGAATCAGAGGATAGACCTCTATCGGATACATATTCCTCGTTACCTTAAGAACAGGTCAATATAACTACGATGTTCTATCTCTACTGGGAGGGATACCTCAGTATCAATTCGTGCATCATAGGTAATGATGGTCCGTCCCGAAGGAGTAAAGGATCGTGGTACTAAGAGACTGTTCAGTTCTCTTTGCACATTATTGCCATGTAATCCAAGAGTGACCTGAATAAGTTCCTTGGATTCACTCAGGAGAAAATCAATCTCATTCTTCTGATCCTTTATGAATTGGATGTCTGTGGTAGCGGAATATAAATCTAGAAAGACTCTATTCTCAAATAATCTCCCAGTATCTGGAGTAGTGTTCCCTACATACGTATGTAACCCATTATCTATAAGGTAGACTTTTTTGGGTAGTAATCTCGGATTCTTATGGTTCTCAACTAGACAGAAGAACATAGATTCCTCTAAGTATGATACATAGTTATGTAAGGTATCCTTGCCGACTTTGATACCCATACTTTTTAACGTATTATAACATTTTGAAATAGAGAATTCTTTTGTATAAGAGCGTAACATCCTTTTTAGGAGTTCTTTGATTGCTGGTATATTTGTTATATGGTGACGTTCTATCACATCTCTGAAAAGCATCGTATCCATATATGAAGATATCAGATGTTTTTTAAGGTCTTCACTCTCAGAAAGGACTACTTCAGGAAAGCCTCCCCAGTAAAGATAGTGATTCAATTCTTTATAGAATAAACCTCTCCCCTGAGCGGTATATAGATCTGCTTTATCGATTTGTATTGAATTAAACGATAAGTATTCTTTGAATGATAGAGGCATCAAGAACCAAGGGAGCACTTTCCCTCGGAGAGAACTAGAAATATCTGCAATGAGATTTCTAGAGTTCGAGCCCGTGATAACAACAGATAGTTGTTGATTAAGCAAGAATTTCAATGCTGGTTCAAAAGCATCAAGCTCTTGTATCTCATCTAGAAGAAAACAGGGGGTCTTATCGGGATAGAGCTCATAATAACAGGTAAGGATTTCAGGGATATCTAAAGAAGAAATATCTTGAGATTGGATCTCTGAAAAATCAATAAAGACGATATGTTCTAAGGTTAGACCCATTTCATCAACAAGTTGGCGTAGATAATATGTTTTCCCTACCCGACGCGGTCCAATGATCGCAATGATCTTTTCAAGAGTTAGGATCTCTTTTAAGGGGATATGTAAATCTCGAGGAACATAGGTTCTTTTTTCTAGAATCTGTTGTCCACGGAATATGATCTGTTTAATACTATCCTTATTCATAAGGATAGTATAATAGATATCCTCCTTATCCACAAGGATGATATAGGATAAAACTATCCTTATCCATAGGGATAAGAGTCTTCACGGAGAGGTTGTGAAGACTCTTATCGAGGAAAAAGTTATTATTCTTTCAGGTCCCCTACAGCTTTGACTCTGATTCGGGTCGCATTACCCGGTAGATAAGCGAGAGGAATATCTTCTACTTCTACGATACGTATTGTCTCTGGGGCAGCTCCTGCTTTGATCGCCTCTTCTGTGGCGATCCTCTTAGCATCGGCTACGGCCTCTTCACGTGTCATCTGATCTAGTGAATAGACTCTCTCGATCTGACCACTGACTTGAGCGATAGCAGCACCGAGTGCATTGGCTACCCCGAAGTTCTCTGGTCTGATGATCTCTTTGGTCCCTTCGATCTTATCACTGATGAGGATCGATCCTCCACCGACGAGTACGAGAGGTACTGGGTCCTTGGTGAGTTTCATGGAATCAATTCCATTCTGGACGAGATCCATCATGATCTTGTGAGCTTCTTGAGCAGTCTCAAGTGGGATATCACTGACCTTTGAAGGGTCTCCGAATTCCGCCATACCAAGACGTACGGCGATATCTGATGCGGTAAGGGTATTTCCTCCGAAGATGAGTGCCTCTTCAGTGATCCTATAACCAACACTGTCAGGACCGACGGTGATACCCTCATCAGTGACTCTGATGATCGTTCCACCACCAAGTCCCAATGAGTTGAGGTCAGGCATACGGAAGTTCGTTCTTGCACCACCGATCTCGACGGCCAAAGATGATTCTCTCGGGAAACCCTGTTTTATCACTCCGACATCACTCGTCGTTCCGCCAACATCTAAGACGATCGCATCTTCATAGCCACTGAGGAATGATGCTCCACGAATACTGTTAGTCGGACCACAGGCGATCGTGAGGATAGGGTAGTCGATCGAGTAATCGATACTCATGAGAGTACCGTCATTCTGACAGAGATAGATCTGAGCTGCAGTAACTCCCTGATCAGCTAGGGCTTTCTTGAATCCCAATGCTGTTGATTTTGCCACCTTGTTCAAGGAGGCATTGAGGATCGCAGCATTCTCTCGTTCGAGAAGACCGATCGATGCGATCTCGTGTGATCTTGTGACCGGGATATCCTTCCCAAGGATCTCTTTTGCGATCACAGCTGCTCGGTCCTCATGGTCATGGGAGACTGGTGAGAAGATGGAGGTTATCGAAAGTGCTTCGACATCTCCCTTCATAGCCTGCAACGCCTCTTTGAGCTCCTCTTCATTCAGCGGGAAGATCTCTTTCCCATTGAACTCATGTCCGCCTGTTACATGATAGATATGCTTGCTTACCTCATCTTTGAGATCATCGGGCCAGTCGATCATTGGTTCGATCGCCATACCTGCAGGTTTCCCAATTCTTATGACCCCTGTCTTCAGAAGGTTGTTCCTCGTAACGATAGCGTTCGTCGAGTGGGTAGTACCGAGCATCGCATATTTTATATCATCTTTGTTTATATCTACCTGACTGAGGACTGAATGCATAGCATCTAGGATACCATCGAACACGTCAGACGTCGTCGGTCTCTTGATGGATGCGATGATAGTCTTGCTATCATCGACGATCACTGCATCAGTATTCGTTCCTCCGACGTCAATACCTATTCTATATTCCATTATTCTGCCTCCTGTGGAGCTGTGAGCTGTTCGATAGGTGTATAGTCAATATCATAACCGAAGTACCTAGGACCTACGGTCTCGATACCTTTTTTAGTCCTCCACTTATGGTCACAGGGAATACCTATCACTACGACTCTTCGACCGAATTTCAGGGTCTCGGTAGTGACTGGGATAGAGGTATCAGCATCTAGGATACAGATAAGGTCTGGTACAGTAGCTACGACGGTACCATCTTTTGTAGCAATGAGGTTCTCATTCTGGAAGCTGACATCCATGGTCTCTCCGGTAAAATCTTCGATACCACTCAACGCACAAAGTCCCCTATTGAAGCCACCCTGGATATCACGACTGACATCGGTGATCTTTCCCTTGAACAGTTCATATCCATGAGTCAGGTCAAGAAGTTCTTTTATAGGATTCGTATTGTCAACCCGTGCATCTGAAATGATCTTTCCGATCTGTTGGGAGAAGGACATGATCCCAGCGATCCCAGACTCCTTTACCTGGCTTCCAAGCATAGAGTAGATACTGATCATGACAGAAGCTCCCATGGCAACCGTACAGACTCGAGCGATCTCCTCTGCCCAGTTGTTGGTGATGGTCTGAAGGATCACGCTGTTTCCCTTCTCATCGACGATGACCATGGGGCTTGCAGGGATACCATCAAGGTGGTAGGTGACCATCTGGAGTTCTGGGAAGGCTCTTCCCATACCGTCAGCATCTACGAGTGGAATACCCATCTGGGCTGCTACTGCGATCGGGATCATCGAATTGAGTCCCCCGGCTTCTATTGGGATAGTAGCATAGACTTTCTTACCGAGGACCTCTTCGAGTCCTTTGAAGGCAGTGATGAACTCATTCCCATTCGGGATCTTCTCGATGACTACGATGGGGGCTCCCATCATCGCTGTGGGTACTACTAGTGCATCATCGGGAAGTTCATCCGGTGAGAGCAGTTTGACCGGACCATGTTTCTTGATAGCATTGAGTGCCATCAATCGTCCGATGTGTGGGTCTCCACCACCGCCGGTTCCCAGCAGTGATGCTCCTAGTGCTATATGTTCAATAGCTTGTTCGTCTAACAATCTCATGTTATTCCTCCAAGAATATAATAAAGACTAAAGGACTACCTGCATCAGCTGCAGACAGTCCTCTATTATGAGTCTAACACGTTAAATATTATGCTTCGATTTTCTCTGCTACAGCTTTAGTTGTTAAGAACTTGCTGAGTACGAGATAGAGGATAGCTGATATTACGATCGCATTGATCGCCTGTGATCCCCATTTGACGAAGAGTCCTACGAGCGTACCGCATAACCAGGAGATGATACCTGCCCAGTTGATCCCTTGTACCGGTTTCCAACTCTTAGCATCACCTTTGTTCATGATCCAGTAGTCAGCGATCATGACACCTGCGATAGGTGTGATCCCTGCTGTGAGGATAACGAGGAAGGATATGAAGTAGTTGATGATCCCTGAGATAGCGAGGATAGTACCGATACCACCAGCAACTGCTGTTGCCAGAGCTCGTTTGTTTCCGTTTAGTTTCAGCATATTAGTGATTGCAAGACCACCTGAGTATGCATTGACTGCGTTAGTCGTCCAGGTTGCTAGGATGAGGATGAAGAATCCAAGTACTGGGAAGCCTAAGGTGCTCACGACCTGTGTGATATCATAGGTCCCTGCAACGACTGACATGATCGAACCTGCGACTAGTAGAGCGATACCGACTGGTAATACGCCGAATACTGATGAGAGGATAGCTCCTTTTCTGTTCTTGGCATATCGTGAATAGTCACCTGCGATTACTCCACCTACTGCGAAACCACCTACAGAGATAGCGACGGCCTCTAAGAAGGTCATAGATCCTTCAGGGTTATGAGAAGCAAGTGCCTCTAGACCGAACTGCTTTAACGCCACGGTCGTTCCATATATTGCGAGGAGTATAAGAGCCGGAACGGCTATATAGTTTAGATATGCGAGAGCCTTGTATCCAAGGATCGCTGTTGTCAGCATGATGATTCCCCAGATGAGGGATGAGAGCCATACGGGGAAGGCGACTCCGAACTCTGCCATGAATCCTGAGAAGGAGGCACCGGTTACAGCAGTCTGTACGCCGAACCATCCCATGACGGCAACACCGAGGATGAGAGATATGACGAAACTCGAGCCCTTCTCACCAAAAGCGGAGGATGCGTTGATGACGGTAGGTCGTCCCAAGTCAGATCCCTGCATTCCCTGAAAGGTCATGAATAGTACAACGATCAGATATCCTACGATACCTGCTGCGATCCCTGGTCCCAAAGGCATACCTGATACGATCGCTCCACCGACCATCAGTGATGGTACGGATATTACGGCTCCAGCCCAGATCAATGCGATACTGAACCATGATCGTCTCTGATCAGCCGGTACCTGTTCTAGAGCAACTTGCTCGATAAATCCAGATTTGTTCTCTTCTGACATCTTGAAAACTCCTTATATTCAGAAAGTGTGTGTTATAGCTTATATATAGCAAGAGTTGTGCCAATTCCTCTTTTTGTAGAAAATCATTGGAGAGGGTGGGTATTCTCCCTGTAGTCTGTCAAAGGTGTAGAGCTAGTAGTTATAAAATGAGAATATTATGAGAATTAATGAGAATTTTGATAGATTGAGAAAGACCTTTCAGATAGAATAGAAGAATGGAATATCTTATCGCATCATTACAGGCTCATTTTGGCGCTACGATCTCGCTACAAGAAGAACCTGGAGTCGAGACCTCATCTGATATGCTTCCTGTATACCTGAAAGATACCACCTCTCTTACCATAGATTCGAAACGACTGCCCGTCGATGTATCGATCCTTTGGTCCTTTGCGGGTAAGAGGCTTCTGAGTCCTGAAGAGATCGAACATATTCTGCTATGTTCTCGGATGATCGGACAGAAGATCGCTGAGAAGGAGCAACTTGACAAGAAAGAGCTCTTCAGACAGTTCTCTGCTCTTCTAGGAAGAAGATCAGAGGAGGCTATAGTCGTTTTTGATACGACCGGGCAAGTGATCTATCAGAACACCACCGCAAGAAACAGGCGTATCATCAGTAGGTTCGAGAGCTATATGCAGCAGACAGAGGATAAGCTTGTCGAGACTAAGAATACTCATACCTTCTATCTTGGAGGTACCGCTCCAATACAGATCGATATTCAGAATATCTATCGTGGTACGGATTATCTTGGGCGTATCATCATCGCCAAGAGTCATTCCGGGCAGGAGATCCTCACAAGTGATTCTAAGCTGACTCATGATGGCTTCCTTCATATCCTTGGAAAAGATAAACGTATGAAGAAGACTATGCAGATCGCAAGGAAGGCAGCTGTCACGGATGCAACGGTCTTACTCAGAGGTGAGAGCGGGACTGGTAAAGAGCAGTTCGCACAAGCGATCCATGAGATCTCAGCTAGGGGAGAGAGACCCTTCATCGCTATAAACTGCGCTGCGATCCCTGAGAACCTCCTAGAGAGTGAACTCTTCGGTTATGAGGAGGGCTCCTTTACCGGGGCTGCGAAGGGTGGCAAGCTTGGCAAGATCGAAGCTGCAGATACCGGTACGATATTCTTGGATGAGATCGGTGATATGCCGCCACATCTACAGGCTAAGTTACTCAGAGTGGTCCAGAGCAGAGAGTTCGAACGGGTCGGTGGGACTAAATCGATCAGTGTGGATGTCAGGTTCATCAGTGCTACCCACCGGGACCTATCGGAGCTCATGCTTCAGGGGACTTTTAGGCCTGACCTCTATTATCGTCTGAATGTCATCCCCATCCATATTCCGGCCTTAAGAGAACATCCTGATGATATAGATATCATGCTCAACTACTATCTGAAGAAATATGCGATTCGAAACTCACATGATTTCTCCTATTTCTCTTATGAGGCACTTCGTCAGCTGAAAAGCTATCGCTGGCCTGGGAACGTTCGTGAGTTAGAGAATGTGGTCCAATACTGTATGACCATGACCTCCTCTGATGAGATTGGGGTCGATGACCTACCTCCGGGCATCACGATCGAAGAGTCTCTGGCAACAGATGAAAGTCTTCTTAAGCGGACAGCAGGGAAGAAGAAAGCCTCCTTTGATGAGATCTTCGAACTGCTTGGTCATTTCGGAGACGATACTGAGGGGAAGAGACACACAGCAGCTCATCTGAAGATCAGTGTAGCGACACTGTACCGAAGATTGCAGGAGGAGAATGCCTGATGTTATTTACTAAAGAGATGGTCAGACCGCTCTATTACGGGAGTCTTTTCAATGCCTGCGGAGGTGGAGAGTACTCAGATCACCTGCCTTTGCTCGTTGAGCGTTTCATTGAGGAGAACGGACCTATAAGCTGTATCTCTCTCGATGACTTTCCTGATGATGGAATTGCTTTGTCTGTAGGGATCATGGGAAGTATGCTTGAATCAAGTCTTCAGACGGGAAAAGAGGGCGTGCAAGTAGTCTCTAGGCTGTGTGAACAGCTTGATATTACCTATGATGCGATCTTCACTATCGAAGCTTCCTCCTTGAATGTTCTCTTTCCGATCCTTATTGCTGGGATGCTTAAGACTCCCATCATCGATGGCGATTGTATGGGAAGAGCCTTTCCAGAATTCCAGATGACTACGGCAGAGGCGATTGGCGAGAAGATCGCTCCCATGAGTATAGTCACTCCAAAGGGAGAGTATTACTACTTTGATGATCTTGAGAATCTCCTATTCGAGGTGCAAGCTAGAGAGATCGTTAGTCATGAGAACGGCATCGCCTATTTTGCAGGATTCCCTCTCGAAGCTAAAAGACTCAAATCTGTGATACTACCGAAGACTCTCTCCTTCACCTATGAGATAGGCTTCTGCTTCTTGAAACCGAGCTCCTATGCGAGACTACTTGAAGATATCATAGAGGTGACGAAGAACAGTATCTACGGATCAGCGATCGAACTCTTCGTTGGTACGATAACATCGATAGAACCCACCCATGATGGAGGAAGGGTCTGGACCAATATCTCTTTAGACGGGGTAGGGGCCTACCAGAATAGTAAGTTCTCGATCCTTTCACAGAATGAGGCGCTCATCGCCTTTAGAGATAATCAGATCGCTGCGATGGTCCCAGATCTCATCACCTTGATCGATATGAGAACGCTGAGACCGCTCTCGAACATATCGCTTCATGCTCAGATGAAAGTTGCCGTACTCGGGATACCTGTCCCCGTGCGTTTGAAGTCAAAGGCAATGCTCACGATATTGGGACCAGCCTGTTTTGGCTATAATCAGGAGTATGTACCTCTCGAAAAGATCCATGCCCACTGGTATTTCGGGTAGGTGGGGCATATGAGAAGGTATCTTGATCTTGTCGTTCATATCGGAGAGGACTCCTATAGTTTCGGTCTCTGTCTGAGGTTTGACTGGTTAGCACAGAGAACCGTAGCAGTGAGCGATTCTACCTCATTACATCAAGAGATCTCCTCCTTCCTCGAGAAGGCTCAACCGCTGTTCGATTCGATCGGGAAGATCGTCATCATCTCAGATATCGCGCACCGTTTCGAAGCGTTAGTCGAGCAGAACCCCAGATTCATCGGTTATATCAGGATAGCTCAGGATCAGTATGAACCAGAATATATGAGAGAGCTGTTGACCTCTTCTGGGGGAGCTCTCCTTACGGAATATATGAGACCGGGTGAACCTATCACTGATTCACGAATACAGAAGATGATCGAACGCTTCATGACTGCCGGAATCTCAGATATCGCGATCCTGAGTGCCTATCAGCTTGGGATCACTGATATTCCTCAACTCCTCAAAGAGCATTGCGAACGGTTATTCCCTGGGTATTTCTCCTATCATAATCTTGACTCTTCTGAGTATGAGTCATTTCTTCTCTCAGAGAATCGGCTGCTTGCCGGTCTTTGCATCAAGAAGGCCTTAAAAGATGAGGTCGATACCATCATCTCTGCCTGTAAGAGCCATGATCTCGATGCACCGATCTTCATCATGTCTGGAGAGGGTGTCTGCGTCGATCAAACTACGGCCTTGAAAGATCCTGTGATCACTTGGAAATCTCGATATGCTGCAGTCCTAACCGGTTCTGCACGGCTATTCGGTCTCTCTGATGCGATTGCCGTATCACCAACGGCAGAGGGCATCATGATCGACCGGATCAAAGAGTACCGACCGGTTCCCATGGGGAGAACCAAACGGTATTTTAGTCTACAGGTCTCAGGACCCATGACTGGTGCTGTGGAGTTCAGAGGTGTCCCCCACCGTCAAAGACTGCTCGAAGCTATAAACAGGGTGAACACTGAGCCTGGCCCCCTTCCTATCATAGATCTTACCGATGGACTCCTTGATGGACTTGAGATCGAAGAATCTGTATACCGGCTAAAGTCCTATCAGTCAGCTCTACTCACCGGTGCTCAGTGTGCCCTGTTTCGAAAAGATTTCTACGGGGCAGCTCCAGTAAAGAATCCTATGCGTCAGTTGAAGAGTTCTCTCTATGAGGAATCAATACGTTGGCTCGCCTCTTCCGGTATTACCGTGAATGGGCGTAGGGATGAGTATCTTGAGATCAAGCTGCGATATCTTAATGCAGACTATCATAAGGTGCGATTGCGTGTGAGAGGCAGGATCAATTAGGATATACTCCTTTTAGGGTTTGAGATTCTTCAATCCTCTGTTATCATTCAATCAATGGGGGAGTATAAGTGAATAAAGATGATCGCATTCTCTATATCATGCTGATAGGGTTTCTCGTATTAGCTGTCGGGGTAGGCAGTCTCTATCAGGGGATTCCCTCAACCCTTCAGGGGGTTGCAGCGATACAGATCCATCCGGCACGACTGATCAATGATTTTACGGTAGTGGGAGGCCCCGGAGCGGCTCTCGTGAACGCTTCTCTAGTCGCAGGGATCGCCTTACTGTTGATCGCAATCAATCGTGTGACACTATCAGGGCCGACGATTGCAGCGTTCTTTACCCTGTTCGGGTTTGGTCTGTTCGGAAAGACACCGATCAATATCATCCCGATCATCATCGGAGTCGCTATATCTGCGAAGATAGCCAAGAAGAGTTTCAAGGAATATATCCTGATCGCTCTCTTTGGTACGGCATTAGGTCCTGTATTCAGTTTCATCGTCTTCGAACTTGGCCTCACCGGACCGGTGGCGCTGATCGTAGGTTCTATCGGTGGGATCGTCGCAGGGATATTCCTACCGCCAGTCGCGATGGCGATGTTACATCTACATCAGGGATACAATCTCTATAATATGGGAATGACCTGTGGGTTCGTAGGTGTTTTCGTAGCCTCTCTCATTGCTGCAGCTAAGGGTGATCTGACGATCAAAGTCATCTGGCTTGATACCCCAGATACCCTTCTTACACTCTTTACACCGATCCTTTCGGCGTATCTTATCGGATTTGGAGTATTTATCGGTAAAAGGAAGGCCTTCAGTGATATGCTGGCCATACAGAAACTACCCGGTAGGCTACCCTCTGACTTCATGGATATGGTATCGAGTGGTGGAGCTTTAGTGAATGCAGGAGTCCTTGGTATCATAACTTGGCTCTATATCATATTGGTAGGTGGAGATCTCAATGGTCCAGTCCTCGGTGGTAT
>CAZLZY010000053.1:8851-11199 GCA_964564075.1 uncultured Spirochaetales bacterium | reverse complement strand
CGGGTGGAACCAAGAAGTATTCAGGGACCTATCAAGTTCTCTGGAGTGATTGGATTGATAATTATACTGTTTCATATGAAAATGGAACGTTTAAGATGAAAAAGAAGAAGGGTACTGCTCGTTCTCTTACAGATAATTTCATTTCAATATCTTTATTAGAATTACAGAGGGGTTCTACCTTTACTATCATATTAGATGGAGGGGGAAGCTTTACTGGGACCTATGAATCTGGAGTACTGGACGGAATATACACTTCAAAAGCGGGGGTATCGGAAGATGTGATCGTAACATCAGGTTATATCCTTGTTGGAGATGATCAGGCTGTCTGGGAGTTCTAGCTGATGTTTTGCTCGAAAGTCACACTACCCTGATCTTATGAGGTAGAGGCTATACTCTTTACTATCGTGATAATACTTTGAAGATATAGGATAGTGATAGAAAGAGCGAGATCCTTTCTCTGCTCTTTCTGCTTAGCACTCCAGTTCTCAGGGAGAATGCCTACATTATCTTTTGTTGCTTCGGTAGATATTGCATAAAGCCTAATATTCTTATTGATATGCTTATGCTTCACAATTTCTTCAATCGTTAAGGAACGAGTCTCCTCATCGAGTTCTATGAGATTTGTATAAAAAGCAATCTCCTGCAGAAGGTGAAGTATCGCTCCTAATGTTGCTATTAATCTTGTTTTTTGTTGCTCTTGATGAAAATCAGCGAGTAGCAAAAGCCGTTCCTGAAGAATCAATTCTATAAGCTCACAACTGTCTTCTTGCTCTGCATATAATGATTTAAGGGCAAATCGTTCTGGGGTTCGTCTCAGTCTCTGATATCCTTCAACTCGTGAAGTTGCTCTTTCAAACTTCTTCACCAACTTCTCAGATATTTCAGGGTATACCTGCTGAAGGCCATATCGTGTGATCGAACGGTGTTCTGATCTCTGCATTACGAGCTCCTACTTTTCAGAAGGTGGATGGTTCCTGAATCTCCATCCACGTCTCTTATTACGAGGACGACCAGCACCCATCCCACCCCTAGGACCACAATCATAGGATTCCTCTCCATGATCTCTGTGGTGCATACCCCTACCTCGAGGATGATGTGATATCTCCTGATATCTATCAGCTGTCAGCTTCCAGACGAATATCGAGGAGGCCACCTCTTCATCGATAGCGATATTAGAACCATCACATTCAATGACAATAGAGGGTGAGATCTGATGTACTTTAAGAACAGTCCCAGGACGGATCTGTAGATTATCTAGGAGGTGTAGTTGATGATCATTCTCTGTATTCACGGCAACCACTCTTCCCGACTCCTCAGGCTTCAGTTCAAGCAATGAGACGGAGGGACTCTTGATGGTCTTCTGTTCTGCTTTACAACACTCTCCCGGAGGGATAGGAAGTCCATCAGGACATCGTCTCGGATGACCAAGGAGGGTACAGATCCCATCTATGAGATCTGTATCGATGATATGTTCGAACTCACAGGCAGCCATTTCATAATCTTCTATTCACAGTACATCGTAGAGTAGGCGTTCTGCGATTCGATGGGCTCTAATAAGGGTACGTCCCTTCTTCTCTCCTGTAGGGGTATAGGTGAGCTCACCAGTCTCTTTAACAGTGATAAGCTCAAGTCTTAGAAGCTGATCGATGATATTCTGATCAAAATCTGAGTCAAAATAGGCTTTAATAGAATTCTCAGTACAATTCCCTCGTTCGGTGAGCATCCAGACTGCTTCAATATATTCATCAACCATCTTTGATTCTTTAGTTGCCATTCGACACCACCTTTAGAATAATCCAGGGAAGGATCTCAGTAAGAAGTTCAATGCACCAGCTAACAGTATTGTTGAGATATTGATCCCTATCAGCATCAGTATACCAGCTTTTACACCAGCTTCCTTGAACATCGCAACAATATTAGCAAAACAGGGAACGAACATCGTAGTGACGACTACCGCTATGATACTCTGGATCGGATCGAGCATATTCATATCAGAGAGACGAAGGATCAGCCCTGCAGCCGCCTCCTCTCGTGCGATCAGAAGTATCAGAGCTTCGACCATCTCGATCGGTAATCCTAACCAGCCTACTACCATAGGTCTGAGAAATCCCTTGAGCAGGTCTAAGAACCCAATGAGATCGATGAAGAAGATGATCGCTGATGCCAGCATGAATACGGGAATCGCCTCTTTTAAGAACCACAACAGCCGATAGCCGGTCTTCTTGAATACTGCATCGAACATCGGGACTCTGAAGGGAGGTAGTTCCTGAATGAAGAAGTGGTTCCCATCATCCTTGATGAACTTATTGAGGATCTTCCCTGCAAGTACCTCCACGAGTACGAGGAAG
>CAZLZY010000053.1:3738-8841 GCA_964564075.1 uncultured Spirochaetales bacterium | reverse complement strand
TGAGTGCAAGTTGTGCAGAACAGGGAATCGCGAAGGCGATAAGATAGATAGCGATGAGTCGCTCTTTCTTTGACTTGAGACTTCTCGTCGTCAGAGTCGCCATCGTCTTACAGCCGAATCCCAAGATGATCGGCATGACCGCTCGCCCTGAGAGTCCCACTTTTGTGAACGATCTTCTTAACAGGACTGAAAGGTTCGGGAGATACCCGATATCTTCCAAGAAACCGAAGAGGAAGAAGAATACCGATAAGATCGGTAGGATCGTACATACCGCATTGAATAGACCTAAGGTGAGTATCCCGAATTCTCCGATGAGGAAATCATGGAGAAACGGCGATGTTATGATAGATCCGAGATATTCGATGATAGGTTCTGTGATCAAGCTCTCCAAGACACCAGCAAGCCATCCTGCGAAGACTACGACTGAGAAATAGGAGACGATGATGAACACAAGCAGAAATGCGAATCCGTATATTGGATGTCTGCTGTAATATCCCATCTTAGAGGCGAAGCTCTCTACTTGAGGCATTGGCTTCTCGGTGACGACCTGATCATAGAGGTTATCGGTCCACTTAGCCATCTGCCGACTCATGATCGTCTTGATATCCCCCTTATGGGTCAATCGCTGTCTCTTCTGCTCTTCGTATATCTGAGCTACTATCTCACGTGAGATAGGTTGAGAACTCTCTTTATGAAATTCGATATTCTTGAGTTCAGTATCCTCAGTCAATGAGAGGACTGCCATCTGTTGGCTATATTGGGTATCTTCAGGGAAGATACCCTGAACTGATTCGACTATCTCTTTCATATCACCGGTGAAGACTATCTTCGTTCGTGATATCTGTGCATGAGAGAAGGCCTCTTTCAGGTCATACATCCCGGCCCCGACATGTGCGACGGTCTCGATCACAGGGATACCAAGGAGACTCGATAACCTGCTGGTATCAATACGGATGCCTCTCTTTGCTGTCTCATCTATGACGTTCAGACTTAAGACGAGAGGTATCCCATACTCGAGCAGTTCTGCGGTTAATCTGAGTGATTGTTTGAGTCTATTAGCATCGATACACTGTAGGATGATATCAGGTCGTTCTTTCAGTAAGGCCTTCCTGAAGATGATAGCTTCAGATGACTCAGCCTGAAGGGTGTTCACCCCAGGAGTATCTATCAATTCCCAATGGATGTTCCTGAACGTGAAGAAGGATTTCTCCTGTTCTAAGGTGGTCATCGGGTAGTTCGCAACCACGCCATATGAACCGGTCAAATTATTGAATATCTGTGTCTTCCCGGAGTTTGCTAGACCTGAGAGCATGATCTTCTGAGTATCGAGTGTCTGCTTCGCCATATCTGCACAGTAATTCTTCTTCATCCATTAGTCAACGATTTTATACCTGCATATATCAAAAATATTAGCTATCTCTAACATTTGAATAATCACTGATTCCTTCAGTCGTTTTTCTCCTGGAAAGTAAATTGATACACCTTGAAAGGTTGCACTATTCTCTATATAGTTACCCTGAGCGATTTTGCGTCCAAACCTCTCAAGGTATAACCCCGAAATCATACCCTGAGAGCGACGTTACTATATATCGCAAGGAGCACACAGTGTCGTTGATGGAACAAGGATTAATCCTTATGGTGATTGGAATGACTGTTGTATTCAGTTTCCTCGTCATCTTAATCTTCGTTACGAAGATACTTTCCGCGGTGGTCTCCCGATACTTCCCAGAAAAGGAAGTAGCGGTAAAAGCCCCTGCCCCTCGTATTATTGGTGGTTCAGCACATGCTGAAATAGCCCTCGCAATTGCTGCTGCTGCAGCTCAATCCAAACGTTAAGTTAAAATCAAGGAGCTTTCATGAAAAAACGTGTAAACTTTATGTGTACAGCTTTCCGAGACGGATTCCAATCTGTCTATGGAGCACGAGTCTTTACTAAAGACTTCATGCCGGCTGTAGAAGCAGCATCAGCTGCCGGAATCAATCACTTTGAAGCAGGTGGTGGAGCAAGATTCCAGTCACTCTACTTCTATTCAAATGAAGATGCATTCGATATGATGGACGAGTTCAGAAGAACTGCAGGTCCAGATGCGAATCTTCAGACCCTCGCAAGAGGTGTAAACGTCGTAGGTCTCGATTCACAGCCACGTGATGTGATCAACCTACATGCAAAGATGTTCAAGAAGCACGGAATCTCTACTATTAGAAACTTCGATGCTCTTAATGATGTCAATAACCTGATCTATTCTGGTCAGTGTATTCATGATGCTGGTCTCAAACATGAGGTCGTAGTCACCATGATGGCACTTCCCCCAGAGGCGAAAGGTGCTCATGATCCTGATTTCTATGAGGGAGTCCTCAAGAAGATCCTCGATGCAGGAATCCCATACGAATCAGTATGTTTCAAGGATGCATCAGGAACCACTACTCCAAGAGTAGTATATGAAACGATCAAACGAGCAAGAAAACTTCTTGGTAAGGATATGCCCCTCGTATTCCATACCCATGAGACTGCCGGTGTATCGATTCAGCAGTATATGTCTGCTATCGAAGCTGGAGCAACTCAGGTAGACCTCTCGATGGCACCTGCATCAGGTGGTACCTGTCAGCCAGATATCATCACTATGTGGCATGCTCTGAGAAACACTGATTACGATCTTGGTATCGATATCAACAAGATCATGGAAGCAGAAGAAGTATTCAAAGAATGTATGAAAGACTACTTCCTTCCACCAGAGGCTACAATGGTCAACCCATTGATCCCATTCTCACCACTTCCAGGTGGAGCTCTTACAGCTAACACTCAGATGCTCAGAGATAATGACCTGATGGATAGATACCATGAGATCACTATGGCAATGGGCGAAGTCGTTGAACGTGGTGGGTTCGGAACTTCCGTAACTCCAGTATCACAGTTCTATTTCCAGCAGGCATTCAATAATGTCATGTTCGGACCTTGGACGAAGATCGCAGAAGGCTATGGGAAGATGGTTCTTGGTTACTTCGGTAAGACTCCTGTCTCACCAGATCCAGAGATCGTGAAGATCGCATCAGAACAACTCGGTCGTGAAGTCACAGATAAACTCGTTGTTGATATCAACGATGCAGACCCTACAAAGGGTATCCCCGTAGCGACTGAACTGCTCAAGAAAAATAGTCTTCCGTTAACAGATGAGAATATCTTCATTGCAGCAGCTTGTAAGGAAAAGGGAATCCAGTTCCTCAAGGGTGATGCAAGGGTCGGTGTTCGAAAGATCGACAAGACTGTCAAAGAGGAAGCTCCTGTTGCAGCAGCTTCTACCGATGGATATACCGTAACTATCAATAACACACCATATGCTGTCAAGCTCGAAGGCGACAAAGCAGTCGTTAACGGTACAACTTATGATGTAACAGTGAAAGCTGGTATCGATTCAAGTGCTGTTACTGCAGCAGTTGCTGGACCAGGAACAGAAGTCAAGGCACCAATGCCAGGGCTTATCCTGCGAATCGAAAAACAGGTTGGAGAAGCTATCGCTGATGGTGAGCTCGTTCTTGTTATGGAAGCTATGAAGATGGAGACAGAGATCTTTGCTCCATGTGCCGGTACTCTCAGAGCTATCAATGTCACTCAAGGTGATCAGAAGAAAGCCGGAGATGTACTTGTAGTCATCGGTTAAAGGAGATTATATGAATCTAGGATATGCCCTAAAACAATTCTGGATGTCCACCGGTATCATGAACTTGGAAATCGGCCAGATCGTAATGATCATAGTCGGTTTCGTTCTGCTCTATCTTGCAATCAAGAAAGGGTTCGAACCACTGTTGCTTGTTCCTATCGGATTCGGTGCCATCCTTGCTAATATACCATTAGCTGAGATCGCTAACTATGAAGCCAATGGTTTCATAGGACTCCTCTACCATATGGGTATCGAGACGGGATTATTCCCACTCTTGATCTTCATGGGTGTTGGAGCTATGACAGACTTCGGTCCGCTGATCGCTAATCCAAAGACTTTGATCCTTGGTGCTGCAGCTCAGTTTGGTATTTTCTGTGCGCTACTTGGAGCTCTTGCATTGAGCTATACTTCGTTTATTGACTTCAACCTCTTTGATGCCGCTTCTATCGGTATCATCGGAGGTGCTGATGGACCTACTGCTATCTATGTGGCAAGCCGCCTAGCTCCGGACCTACTGGGACCTATAGCAGTAGCGGCATACTCATATATGGCTTTGGTGCCGATCATTCAGCCACCGATCATGCGTGCACTTACCACTAAAGAGGAACGTCAGATCAAGATGGAACAGCTGAGACATGTGACACAGATGGAGAAGATCATCTTCCCTATCGCAGTCCTGACTGTCTGTATCATCCTGCTTCCTTCAGCAACACCGTTAATCGGTGCTCTGATGTTCGGTAACCTCGCTAAAGAGTGTGGTGTCGTGAACAGACTCTCTGACACGATGCAGAATTCATTGATGAATATCGTAACTATCTTCCTCGGACTTTCCGTAGGTTCGAAGATGCAGGCAAACAAGTTCCTCAAAGCTGAGACACTTGGAATCCTCGCTCTTGGACTCATTGCCTTCTCTATTGGGACAGCAACAGGTCTATTACTTGCGAAATTTATGAATAAGATTTCTAAGAAACATCCTATCAACCCACTCATTGGAGCAGCAGGAGTATCTGCCGTACCGATGGCAGCTCGTGTAGTTAACAAGGTTGGTCAGGAAGAGAATCCACACAACTTTCTGCTTATGCATGCTATGGGACCTAACGTAGCAGGAGTCCTTGGCTCTGCAGTAGCAGCTGGTGTTTTACTTGCGATCGTACCGGTCATCGCCGGCTAAGAGAAGTAAGCACCTCTCTGCCAAAACTCCTTGAGTCTGGCAGATTCATATAGAATAGAAGCTATCATGGCTTATCATGATAGCTTCTTTTTTTGGAGATATTGAATTACCGTTGAGGAATTCTTATTCTTAATATCTTGTATTTCATCAGACACATACATGATTTGTATACATCTGGGTATAGTGATCATCAAGCACCAGCCATTTAGCCAATACTTGCAGATCAAGACACTGTATTTATTGGCTTGGTCTCGTCATCTTCGAAAGTTTGAAAGT
>CAZLZY010000053.1:0-3638 GCA_964564075.1 uncultured Spirochaetales bacterium | reverse complement strand
GAAAGTTTGAAAGTGTATGTTCAACATGAAGATCTCTTGGGAGAGATCATAAGACACACCATGGCATATGGTTCACACCCCTCTGCTACTCTAACTTTTATCTTCACTAGCTTCTGATATCAAACTTTTCACAGTACACCTTCATAGCTTTGTGATTTTTCTGAGGTAAGAAGGTATGTATCATGATCTTCAATGCTTAATTTACCCTATTCTTAACCCCACCTGATATAAACGACTCAACATTATCGAGTGCGATATTCATTAACCGACTCCGTGATTCAATTGGAGCCCATGCTATATGCGGTGTGATAAAACAATTCTTTGTTTTGAGTAATACATTATCTTTTTGAATCGGTTCAGTTGATACCACATCAAGTCCTGCAGCTCTGATCTTTTCCGAATTCAAACCATCAGCCAAAGCTGATTCAGAAATCAATCCACCTCTAGAGGTATTTATAAGGATTACTCCCTTCTTCATCTTTTCAATATTCTCTCGATTGATTATTTCCTGTGTTGCTGGGAAAAGTGGGCAATGCAGAGTTATGATATCTGAATTATTGAAGAGACTATCAAGAGATACATATTTCATTGTATCAGATTCTAATGCTCTATTCTGATTTTCATCATAGGCCAGAACACTCATACCAAAAGCCTGAGCAATCTTAGCAACAGCCTGACCAATACGGCCAAAGCCAATAATCCCTAATCTTTTCCCTGCAAGCTCAGTCAAAGGATAATTCCAATAACAGAAGTCCTTACTATTAGTCCAATCACCAGCTTTTACAGAATTCCAATGATCTTGAACATGATGACATATATTTAACATGTGAGCAAAAGTAAACTGAGCTACAGCAGTTGTTCCATAGGAGGGTATATTACAAACAGGAATATGTTTCTCCTGGGCTGCCTCAATATCTACAACATTATATCCTGTTGCAAGAACTCCTATATACTTAACCGTTGGGCAAGCTTCTAAAACACTTTTAGTAATGTGTGTTTTATTGGTTAAGACTATTTCAGAATCACCAATTCTTTCAACAACCTGATCTTCACGTGTTCTATCATAACAGACAAAATCTCCTAACGCTTTAAAGTTGTCCCATGACAAATCCCCAGGATTCAAGGTATACCCATCTAATACTACTATCTTCACTTCAGTGTCCTTATCTTTTAACATTAATCATTCGTTTTGGTTCTTTGTTTCTGTGTCTGGTTTTTGATAAATACAATAATAGAGGAAATCAAAGGTGAAATCCAAATTGCAAGTGTAATAACCCCGAGTACTGCAGATATAGGCCGATTGAAAAATGCAACATATGATCCTTGAGCTTTGATTATAGAACTCATAAAATTATTTTCCAGCAATTTTCCTAATAGAAGACCTAAGATCATGGGAGCAATTGGAAATTTATTTTCTTCCATGAAATATGCAAGAATCCCAATAAACAGCATCACAACTAAATCAAATGTAGAATTGGACACTGAGAAGGTCCCAATTATAGTCGTCATCAGAATCATAGGAAAAAGAGTTTTTGGCGGAACACTTAAGATGTGGCGTGAGAGTTTAATAGCAACAATCCCAAAGGGAATGAGTAATAGATTTGCAATGATAAACATGATAAAGATCGAATAGACGAATTCTGGTGTATTGAGAAAGATCGTAGGACCAGGATTAATTCCCTTCATAAATAACACACCGATCACAATTGCCGTCAAGGTGTCTCCTGGAATACCAAAAACCAAGGCAGGTATCCATGCTCCACTCACACTGGCGTTATTTGCAGAACTTGCATCAACTATACCTTCAATATGACCTGTACCATATTTCTCCTTTTCTCGAGAGAATTTTTTTCCAACGGCAAATGCCATATATGAGGCCATAGTCGCACCAGAGCCTGGGAGTGCACCAAGAAAGGTCCCCAAGAGACCGGATCTTAAGGCATTCAACTTATATTTTTTAAAAACAGCGCCTACTCCTTTGAGTAAGTTACCAATTTCCTGCTGTATTTTTTTCCCTTTTAAATCAGTCGAGGTTACCGTTCTTAATATTTGTGAAATAGCAAAAGCTCCTATCAAAGCTGGAAGTATATTAATACCTGCTGCTAAATTCACACTGCCAAATGAGAATCGAGGATATCCCATAGCAACGTCTAGGCCAACAGTTGAGAGCAGTAACCCTATAGCTAAGGCTATTGCGCCTCTTACATTTGAACCTCTCGAAATTATTACTGCTGAGGACAACCCCATGAGAGTAAGCCAGAAATATTCAAAACTCGAAAAAAGTAATGCTACTTCAGCAAGTGATGGCGCAGCAAGCATAAATACGATTGATCCAAACAGCCCCCCAAATGCAGATAAGATAACACTTGTTCCAAGCGCTAGCTCTAATTCACCCTTTTGGCTGAGTTTATATGATTCATCAACATATGCTGCTGAGGCCGGTGTTCCTGGGATTCTTAATAATGCCCCGGGAATATCACCAGCAAAAATAGCCATTGCGGTAGCTCCTACAACAGCACCCATAGCTGGAACAGGATCCATAAAGAATGTTAAAGGGACAAGAAGCGCCACTGCCAGTGTAGCTGTCAAACCAGGAATAGCTCCTAGAACAAGCCCAAAAATTGAAGAAAGACCTAATGTTATAAGAACATTTGGTTTAAAGACTAGCTGTAAAGCTTCAACAAAGCCATCCATAAAGTTACTCCTTAAAAAATCAAAACCCAAAACCCTTCAGGAAGAGGTATAAGTAGGATTTTTACAAATATAGCGTAAGTGATAGCAGTGAAAACCGAAGAGCTTATTAACGAGAATTTCCATCTGCCATTATTAAAATCCAGTAGTAACACGAATAGCATGAGAAATGTATATAGTGCAAACCCAAGATATTTAGTGAGAAAAATATATCCTATAACTGTTATAGGAACTAAAAACATCCTTCGCCATCTAACTGGTAATTTCACCCAATCATCAAATGAAATCAATTTAACAGTTTTCCTCTCTCGAACTCCCTTTACTATCAGTTGGATGCTACAGAGTCCTAGAATTATTCCAAGTAATCGAGGAAATGAAGCTGGACCATAGACACTAAGTGGCATATTTGGAAATGATTGAACATGCACCACTAATAAAATTGATATTATTAGGAAGAACCCCCCAATAATCGCATCATTAAATTTCATTATTAACCTCAATTATATAACTAATAGTGAGAGTAGCATTACTACTACTCTCACTATACAGATTGTATGAAAACTCTTAAATTACTCTATTAAACCTAATTTCTTAAGAATTCTACCATTTGCATCAAAACCATCTTTCATGAAATCATAGAAATCATCACCTTCAAGATAGGACAATCCATATCCTCTATCCATCAGAATATTTTGGAATTGGGGATCATTATAAATTCTTTTCAAACTTGCAATAAGTTTATTGCTAATTTCTTCTGGCATTCCTTTTGGACCTGCAAAACCTCTCCAAGTTCCACCGAGAACCTCAATACCAACAGCTTCTTCAGAAGTTGGGACATCAGGATAAGCTGAATTTCTTTCTGAAGCTAATAGTGCTAAAGGTCGTACTTTACCAGCTTCGATTAGACCGGCAGCTTCAGGGAGAGTCGAAGGTCCCACATCAACACC
>CAZLZY010000052.1:674-11212 GCA_964564075.1 uncultured Spirochaetales bacterium | reverse complement strand
AGGATCATCACTGATGATACAAGAAAAGAGATGAAGAAAGTCCTCTCAGAGATTCAGGAAGGTAAGTTCGCACGAGACTGGATCCTGGAGAATCAGGTAGGGCGACCTAACTTCAATGCAAGAAAGAGAATCGATGCTAACCATCCAATAGAGATCGTTGGTAAGAGACTCAGGTCA
Source organism: uncultured Spirochaetales bacterium (assembly GCA_964564075.1). Lineage (GTDB taxonomy): Bacteria > Spirochaetota > Spirochaetia > CAKZLE01 > CAKZLE01 > CAKZLE01. The sequence goes on along the minus strand of CAZLZY010000052.1, from coordinate 11,035 downwards.
TTGATGAGCTGGTTGAAGAAATAGCACATGCAATAGCATGACTGACAGGAGCATTCCTGTCAGTCCTATTGATGATTAAAGAGGAGCAGGAGATACATGGCAAAACGAGTTTATATATTTGATACGACATTACGTGATGGAGAACAGGCACCGGGTTACAGTATGAATCTTGAAGAGAAAGTACGACTAGCGAAACAGCTAGAAGCCCTACAGGTCGATGTCATGGAAGCTGGATTCGCTATTGCATCTCCTGGAGACTTCGCCGCTATCCAAGCTGTCGCAGCCACAGTGAAGAACTGTACTGTTGCTAGTCTCTCTCGTTCTCTGAAGAAAGATATCGATGCATCTTGGGGAGCTGTCAAAGATGCAGTGAGTCCTAGGATCCATACCTTTATCGCAACATCACCTATCCATATGAAGTATAAACTGAAGATGGATGAGGCTGCAGTCCTCGATCAGGCAAGAAGTATGGTTGCCTATGCAAGGAACCTCTGCCCTGATATCGAGTTCTCAGCTGAAGACGCCTCCCGTAGTGATTGGGAGTTCCTATACAGAGTATTCGAAGCGGTCATCGATGCAGGAGCTTCAGTTATAAATGTACCAGATACTGTGGGATACACGACTCCCGATGAGTACGGTGCATTGATCAGGGGAATCAGAGATAATGTCCCCAATATCGATAAGGCGATCATCTCAGTCCATTGTCATAATGACCTTGGGTTAGGTGTAGCCAACACCTTAGCTGCTGCAAGAGCAGGAGCGACACAGCTAGAATGCACCATGAACGGTATCGGAGAGAGAGCAGGTAATGCAGCTCTCGAAGAGCTAGTGATGATCCTAGATACTCGAAAGGATGTCTATGGCTTTGAGACTAATATCAAGACGACAGAGATCCATCGAACGAGCAGACTGATCTCAACGATCACTGGTGTTTCGGTTCAGCCTAACAAGGCGATCGTCGGTGCCAATGCCTTCGCACATGAATCAGGTATCCATCAGCACGGGATCATGGCGAACTCTGAGACCTATGAGATCATGACCCCTGAATCTATCGGACTCCATAAGAATAAGATGGTCCTTGGAAAGCATTCAGGACATCATGCCTTCATCGATCGAGTGAAATCTCTTGGATTCTCGGTAGCTGATAAAGAAGAGCTCTCTGAACTCTTCAAACAATTCAAGATCCTAGCTGATAAGAAGAAGAATGTATCTGATCGTGATATAGAAGCACTCATCGAGAACAGATCTACTGATATAAAAGAGATCTTCAAATTAGAGAATTTCGTTATCAACTCTGGTAACACTATGACTGCAACATGCTGTATGACCCTCAATAAGAATGGTGAGATACTTCAGGATGTTGCTACAGGAGATGGCCCGGTTGATGCTTCCTTCAAAGCGATCGAACGAATCACCGGTATCTCTTATACATTAGAGGAGTATCATATCCATGCGGTAACTGGTGGAAAAGATGCCCTAGGTGAAGTGTCTTAAAGGATACGAGCTGAAGATCGAGTCTATAACGGCCGTGGCCTCAGTACCGATGTCGTAGAGGCAAGTATCAAAGCCTGTCTGTATGCAGTAAACCGATTAGCGAGCGAGGGAAGCCATGAATAGGACTATAGAGATATTTGATTCAACACTAAGAGATGGTGCTCAAGGTGAAGGTATCTCCTTTTCAGTACATGATAAGATACAGATCCTAAAAGCCCTTGATGAGATCGGAGTCGTCTATGTTGAGGCAGGTAATCCTGGGTCGAACCCTAAGGACCTCGAGTTCTTCAAGGTTGCAGAGACTCTTGAGCTCAAGCATGCAAGATTGTGTGCCTTCGGTAGTACGAGAAGACGTGATATCAAGGTAGAAGATGATGTTAACGTACAATCCATGCTTCAGGCGAATACACCTGTAGCAGTGATCTTCGGTAAGAGTTGGGACTTTCATGTGACTGAGATCATCAGGACTACCCCTAGAGAGAACCTCGCTATGATCCGTGATACGGTTGCCTTCTTCAAAGAGAGGGGTAAAGAGGTCATCTTCGATGCAGAACACTATTTCGATGGATACAAGAGTAATCCAGAATACGCTCTACAGTCACTTGATGCAGCCATAGAAGGTGGAGCGACTACCCTCGTACTTTGTGAGACTAATGGAGGAGCCCTCCCGTCTCAAGTATATGCTGCAACCAAAGCAGCAGCTCTGCACTGTCCTCATACCAAGATCGGTATCCATACACATAATGATTCAGGGATGGCTGTTGCCAACTCCGTTCAAGCAGTAGAGGCTGGAGCCTCTCATGTACAGGGTACCTTCGTAGGGTTCGGAGAGAGATGTGGTAATGCGAATCTCTCTACGCTCATACCAGCCTTCGAGGTGAAGATGGGGATCTCTTGTCTCCCAGAAGGTTCTTTGAATATGCTGACAAGTACCGCGACTCTCATAGCAGAGATCGCGAATGTCAGGATCCCCCATGGGATGCCTTATGTAGGAAAGAGCTCCTTTGCCCATAAGGGCGGGATGCATATAGATGGAATAGGAAAGAACCCACTCTCCTTCGAACATATTCAGCCACAGATCGTTGGTAATGAGAGACGTCTTCTGATGTCTGAAGTTGCCGGTAGATCGATGATCTTGAAGAAGATCCAGAAGGTCTCACCAGATCTGACCAAAGATTCACCTGAGACCAAAGCGATCATCAAACGGCTCAAAGAGCTAGAGATGGAAGGCTATCAGTTCGAAGCAGCTGAGAGTTCATTTGAACTGGTGATCAGAAAACATCTGGGTAAATATCGTCCGTTCTTCGAACTCGTCCATTTCAAGACCATCGGTGAACAGCCGAGTGAAGAGAAGGATACCAGTAGTTCAGCGATCGTGAAGATCAGAGTCGATGGGACTGAGGAGATCACAGTCGCTGAGGGAGATGGCCCGGTCAATGCCTTAGATCAAGCATTACGTAAGGCCCTTGAAGTCTTCTATCCGATACTCAAACATGTCAGTCTTACCGACTACAAGGTTCGAGTACTTGATTCGAAACAGGCTTCAGCCGCAAGGGTTCGAGTATTGATCGAATCTACTGATGGTATGAGAACCTGGACAACCGTTGGTGTATCGACAGACATCATACAGGCTAGTTGGTTGGCCCTAGTTGATTCAATAGAATATCGCCTGATGCAGGCATAAGAAGAAGAAAAAGTAATTACGTATAAGGAGAACGAGAAGAATGGATATAAAGATCGCAGTTGTACCTGGTGATGGTATTGGACCTGATATTGTAACGGAAGCTAAACTGGTGCTAGATAAGATCGGTGTGAAGTATGGACACTCTTTTGCCTATACTGAAGTACTTGCCGGAGGAGCTGCCCTTGATGCAGTCGGTGAACCTTTACCTGCAAAGACCCTTGAAGTATGTAAGGAAAGTGATGCAGTTCTTCTAGGAGCTGTTGGTGGACCTAAATGGGATGACCTTGAAGGAAGCATGAGACCTGAACAGGCACTGCTTGGACTACGAGCAGGTCTTGGGCTCTATGCGAACCTCAGACCGGCTATCCTCTATAAACAACTCATCGATGCATGTCCTCTACGAGCAGACATCATCGGAGATGGCCTTGATATCTGTGTAGTAAGAGAACTTACCGGTGGTATCTATTTTGGTGAACGAGGGACTGAAGAACTCCCGTCCGGAACTAAAGCTTATGATACCATGATGTATACCTATCCTGAAGTAAGACGAATCGCTATTCTAGCATTCGAGATTGCGATGAAACGTGATAAAAAGGTGACAAGCGTCGATAAAGCTAACATCCTTGCTAGTTCACGTCTCTGGAGAGCTACCGTAATAGAGGTAGCCAAGGATTTTCCTGAAGTAGAACTGAACCATATGTATGTCGATAATGCTGCTATGCAGTTAGTCCGAGACCCACATCAGTTCGATGTTATCGTGACATCGAACATGTTCGGCGACATCCTCTCTGATGAGGCTAGTATGATCACCGGTTCTATCGGGATGCTCCCCTCAGCAAGTCTTGGGGAAGGAAGTTTTGGTTTATATGAACCGGTACATGGATCTGCTCCTGATATCGCAGGGATGGATAAAGCTAATCCTATCGCTACGGTCCTTTCAGTAGCGATGATGCTCAGATATACATTCGGTCTCACTGCTGAAGCAGCTGATATCGAGAAAGCAGTTGATAACGCACTCGCGAACGATTACCGAACCGGTGATATCATGAGTGATGGGATGAAACTGATCGGAACGACCGAGATGGGTAGATTGATCCTGGAATCCCTATAAGGCGAGGTGATAAAATGAGAAGTGATAGAGCAAAGAAAGGGGTAACACGAGCACCCCATAGATCTCTCATGAAGGCCCTTGGGCTGACAGATCGAGAGATCGAGAAACCCTTCATCGGAATAGTCAATTCTAAGAATGAGATAATCCCCGGTCATATCCATCTACAGAGAATCGTAGATGGGGTCAAAGCCGGTGTACGAGCTAATGGCGGGACTCCCATGGAGTTCCCTGCTATCGGTGTCTGTGACGGGATCGCAATGGGACATGAGGGAATGCGTTATTCCCTGTGTACGAGAGAACTGATCGCAGATTCCATTGAAGCGGTAGCTATGGCACATGCCTTCGATGCTCTTGTTATGGTACCTAACTGTGACAAGATCGTTCCCGGTATGCTCATGGCAGCTGCTAGACTCAATATTCCGACTATCGTCGTCAGTGGTGGCGCGATGCTTGCAGGAAAAGTGAAGAATCGAGGGGCCTCGAGTCTCTCGACCATATTCGAAGCTGTTGGAGCCTATTCTGCAGGTAATATGAGTGAAGAAGAACTGAGAGAGTATGAAGACAGTGTCTGTCCTACCTGTGGTTCCTGTTCTGGTATGTTCACTGCGAACAGCATGAACTGCCTCACAGAGGTATTGGGTATTGGACTTCCTGGAAATGGAACGATCCCTGCTGTCTATTCAGAACGAGATAGACTTGCGAAAGAGGCTGGACATCAGATCATGGAGATTCTTAAAGCAGATATCAGACCAAAAGATATCATGTCAGAGAAGGCGTTCATGAATGCTCTCGCTGTCGATATGGCACTGGGATGTAGTACTAACAGTATGTTGCACCTACCTGCTATAGCCCATGAGGCTGGCGTAGAACTTAATATCGATATTGCGAATGCCGTATCAGCGAAGACACCGAATCTCTGTCACCTATCACCTGCAGGAAATGATCATATCGAGGATCTTCATGCAGCTGGCGGGGTACAGGCAGTGATGAAAGAACTTGCTAAGAAGGATCTACTGTATCTTGACTGTATCACCGTTACCGGTGCTACCGTTGCAGAGAACATCAAGCATGCAGAGAACTTGAATCCCGCAGTCATCAGACCGATCGATGCTCCATGGAGCATGACCGGAGGAATAGCTGTACTGAAAGGAAATATCGCCCCAGACGGATGTGTGGTAAAACAATCTGCTGTGGCGAAAGAGATGCTCACCCATAGTGGACCTGCTCGAGTATATGAGTCAGAAGAGGCTGTGAATGAAGCGATCCTAGGTGGAAAGATCAACAAAGGTGATGTGATCGTCATCCGATATGAGGGACCGAAAGGCGGGCCTGGTATGCGAGAGATGCTCTCTCCTACATCAGCTATTGCCGGTATGGGACTTGATAAAGATGTCGCACTTATCACTGATGGACGTTTTAGTGGAGCTACGAGAGGTGCATCGATCGGACACATCTCACCAGAAGCTGCTGAAGGTGGTCCTATTGGATTAGTAGTCGAAGGCGATACCATCATCATCAATATCCCAAACGGATTGATCCAGCTCAATATAAGTGATGAAGAGATGAAAGAGAGAAAGGCTGCATGGATAAAACCTGAACCGAGAAAGGTCACAGGGTATCTTGCACGATATGCTGCAATGGTAACATCAGCGAGTACAGGGGCAGTCTTGAAGAACTTTTAAGACTGGCATCGCTCTATTATAAAACAGGAGTGATTTATGAGAATAAGAGGAGCAAAGATCCTTATAGAATGTTTGAAAGAACAGGGCGTCGATACCGTATTCGGTTTTCCAGGTGGAGCAGTTATAAACATCTATGATGAACTCTATAAAAATAGGGATAGTATCAAACATATTCTGACTGCACATGAGCAGGGAGCTTCCCATGCTGCTGATGGATATGCACGAGCAACCGGTAAAGTAGGTGTATGTATCGCGACTTCAGGTCCTGGAGCGACCAACCTGGTAACCGGTATCGCTACAGCATATATGGACTCTTCACCCATGGTAGCAATAACAGGAAACGTTCCGGTACCTCTCTTGGGGAAGGATAGTTTTCAAGAGGTCGATATCGCTGGAGTCACCATGCCTATCACCAAGCATAACTACATCGTCAAAGATGTGACAAAGCTGGCTGAAACCATACGTGAAGCTTTCTATATCGCACAAGAGGGGAGACCCGGACCAGTATTGATCGATATTCCCAAAGATGTGACAGCCTTCGAAGCTGAATATGAATATGTGAGACCGAAAGAGATCATACGTCATGGTGAACACATCAAAGATGAGGAACTCATAAAAGCTCTGGAAATGATCAAAGCTGCAAAGAATCCAGTCATCTATGCGGGTGGTGGAATCATCAGATCTAAAGCATCTGAAGAGTTCCTAGAGTTCGCCGAGACCATCCAGGCCCCAGTCGGTGTATCCCTTATGGGAAAGGGAGCATTCCCTGCAGCTCATGATCAGTATATGGGTATGATCGGGATGCACGGATCAAAAGTAGCGAACATGTCTGTTTCCAGATCTGACCTCCTTATCGTGATCGGTGCACGTTTCAGTGATCGAGTAGTAAGTAGGGCTGACCGATTCGCTCGTAAAGCTAAGATCCTCCATATCGATATCGATCCAGCTGAGATCAACAAGAACATCAGAACCTATCACCATGTGATCGGAGATGTGAAAGTAGTTCTTGATAAGATGAAGGCGCTCATGAAGGACTCCTTCGATCATAAGGAGTGGATGGATCAGATCGCACAGTGGAAAGTGAAATATCCGATCCGTGTGACTACAGAGAATAAACGACCAAGAGATATCCTTGTGAAGATCCACGAACTTCTTGGGGAAGAGGCTGTGATCGTTACGGGAGTAGGGCAGCACCAGATGTGGGCAGCGCAGTTCTTCAAGTTCTCAAAACCAAATACCTTCATCACCTCTGGTGGTCTGGGAACTATGGGATTTGGGACCGGTGCAGCGATGGGTGCACAGCTTGGTAGACCTGATAAGCAGATCGTCAGTATTTCTGGGGACGGTTCTTTCCAGATGAACTGTAATGAACTTGGTACACTTGCTAAATATAATATACCGGTAGTCATCGTTTTGATGAACAACCATACATTGGGAATGGTACGACAGTGGCAGACCCTCTTCTATGATCAGAGATATTCAGAGACTAATCTTGATCATCCGATCAAATGGGTTCAGCTTGCAGATGCTTTCGGCGTCAAGGGACTGACCTTGAGTGCTGATGATGATATTGAATCAGTCTTACGAGAAGCGTTCGCAACAGACGGCCCAGTCCTTATCGACTGTGAGATACCAATAGATGATAAAGTACTTCCTATGGTGGCTCCTGGGTCTCCTATCGAAGATGTGATTCTTTCTGTCGACCCCATCACTGATGACATAGGCAACTAGGATATAACGTTCACCTATGTAAGATGAAGTCGCCGGTAACAGGGCGACTTTTTCGTGCCTGAAACAAATCGTTTGTACAGACCAGAAAAGGGCTACCTCTTTCGAAGTAGCCCTTATCCTATTACTCATTTCAATCTAGAGCTATCTCACGTAGGAACCAGCTTCGAAGTAGTCACCAAACTCTTCTGTTAAGTTGAAGCTGGTAAGTTCAGCTCTCCAGTAGTAGTCGCTACTGCCGGTACCCAGCTCTCACCGTTATAATCGAAGTAGGTCTCCTGTTCTACCTTCACAACCGATCCATCAGTCTCAGATATGTAGATATATCCGGTGATACTCACGTCATTTCCCTCATCTTCATAGGAGGAGAGTGTCTGCGCGATCGCATGAGCTGCTACAGTCGCTTCGAAATAGTAGACCGTAGTCTCTCTACCATTCACCAACTCTGATTCACTCGATAGTTCATACTCATCAATCTCAACATCTGAGGCGAAGGGGGTGAAGGCCATACCATCGGTGAACGATCCGATAAGATCATACCTATCATCACTACCGATCTCTCTGACTGTCAGATTAGCATTGGCATCCTCACTATGGATGATCAATCCCTGATCGGTGATGAGCTGTACGCCAGTTCCATTGCTCTCAGCATAGCTGACCGTGGTATAGGTCGGTACTCATGACAGACTATTCTCTGCGATGTCTGATGCATCACTCCATACACTTGATGCGAATGCTCCAGTGGTCACAGTGATCATCATCACTAGCATGATCAGTCCTACTCTCTTAACTCTGTTCAATCCTTTCTTCTTCATCGTATAGCTCCTTAATATGTAATGCATCTGTGTTGTTTGTCTTAATGACTGATTAGAATATAACCGAGCCATATATGCAGAGCTGGTGGTGTATATGGTGTTTGTGTGGATTTTTATACCGTATAGCTGGAGTTATGAGAGGAGAGGGTGTGAAAAAGCTATCGCAATTCTATTTGGGCAATAAAAAGACGGATCACCGAGGTGATCCGTCTGAAATTAACTTACGTTACTATGTGATTATTTTAGGTAGATGTCTTTTGTTGGGTGGTAATCCATAGTGTTTGTGTGCCATCCGCCCCACTTGTCTGTATCAATCATGTTGAGAGTAATATAGTAGTAGAGTGGCATTGAAGCCATATCTTCGTTGATGAAGATATTTTCAGCTTTCAATAATGTAGCGAATCTTTCTGGTCCTGGAGTCATTCGAGCAGCAGCATTGATCAGTTCGTCATATTCATCATTTGAATACTGACCACCATTCATACCAGCGCCTGTGATGAACATATCGAGGAATGTGTTTGGATCCTGATAGTCTCCGACCCATCCTGCTCTAGCAAACTGGAAGTTACCCTGGTTTCTGTTAGCAAGGTATGTTTTCCATTCCTGGTTCTCAAGTTTGATAGTTACATTAAGATTCTGTTCCCATTCCTGCTGTAGGAATTCAGCGATCTTCTTGTGACCTTCTGAAGTGTTATACAGTAGTACTGTCTCTGGGAAGTCAGATCCGTTTGGATATCCAGCATCTGCAAGCATTGCTTTAGCTGCATCAATATCTTGTTCTGGGTAGCCGAGGCCTTCATATCCAGCCATCTCGGGTACGATACCTACTGCAGGGATCTGACCTGATCGGAGTACCTGATCAACAAGAGCTTCTCTATCTACTGCAAGTGAGAATGCTTTTCTAACATTTGAGTCGTCAAAAGGAGCTTTCTCAACCTGGAAGATATAGTAGTATGTAGCTAGCTGTGGGTTAGCCTGATAATCATCTCTCATCTTTGCAGCTTCGATCTGATCGTTAGGTACAGTTGTCATCCAGTCAACTTCACCATTTAGATACATGTTGTATCCGGTGTTGTTGTTATCGATAGCATAGTAGATGACTTCGTCAAGTGTAACAACGTCTGCGTCCCAATATAATTCGTTAGGAGTTACAGAGATATACTGCTGTGGTTTCCACTCGTTAAGTGTGAAAGGTCCATTTCCTACGAAGTTCTCTGGGTTCGTCCATTCTGTTCCATACATTTCGATTGCATGCATAGGAACTACTGCGAATGAGTAGTGTGGGAGTGCACCAAGAACGTATGGTAGTGGACCGATGAGTTCCATCTCGAATGTTCTGTCATCAAGAGCTCTGATTTTAACAGCATCAGCGCCAGCAACGCCTGAGTTATAATCATTAGCACCAGCTATGAACATTGATGGGAACCATGCGTATGGAGCAGCAGTATCAGGATTAAGTTCTCTTAACCATGATTCTACAACAGTATTTGCGGTAATAGCTACACCATCACTCCAGACTACGTCTCGGATTTTGAATGTGTAAACTAGACCGTCATCACTAACTTCATAACTTTCTGCAAGTCCTGGAACAGCGTCAGCTGTAATAGGATCGTAAGCATAGAGTCCTTCGAATAATGATTCGTAGATTCTGTGTTCAGGAACACCCTGAATGAGGTGTGGATCCAAAGATTCAGGTTCAGCACCATTCACAAGTTTAAATACTAAAGGTTCGTCAGCAACAACAACAACAGGGGCTGCTTCTACGACCTTTGCTTCTTCTTTTTTAGGTTCTTCTGCTTTTGGAGCAGGAGTCTCTGCCTTAGGTGTCTCAACAACTTTTTCTGCAA
>CAZLZY010000052.1:0-664 GCA_964564075.1 uncultured Spirochaetales bacterium | reverse complement strand
ACAGGGGCAGCTTCTTCTTTGCCTGAACAGGAGATGAAAACTCCTAGAACGAGGGAAAGACATAATAGAACAGTCAATAGCTTTTTCATGCTCATGTCTCCTTAATAAAATAAATTTTTTCTCAGGGTTAAGGTTAAGACAAAATGGTCAAATAAGCAAGTAGAAATTGTTTATTTAACATTACGGGGGTATTTTCTTGCTGAGTATAAACACTTAATTAGACTTATGTGGGTATATTACCGGTAAAGGCACATAACTCTACACCATATGGGCGATATATTGTATCTTATATTGATTAATGGTGTTTCTCTTTAATTGGTCAAAAAAGAATAGTCATATTTAGTGGGAGTCAACGATGTTAAAATTACATATTTTCTTAAAAGATGATCGACTGACCTATGGGATAGGTCGTTCATTTCGACTGATCTATCTGCTATTCGCAGTTGCGATCATCATCGGAGCCTCCACATATATCGCAGAAAATGATCTTACCAATATCATATTCCCAATGATCATAGCATCCATTCTACTGCTAGCGGCTGGATACCAAGAGCAGTGGGTCTTTGATAAGAAAGATCGACTTATTACCTACAAGATAGGATTACTTTTCCTGCATAAGTCTTATAAGTATGGATTCGATCAGGTCGAATCCTTTGAATTGAAT
>CAZLZY010000051.1:0-11363 GCA_964564075.1 uncultured Spirochaetales bacterium | reverse complement strand
TCACGAGCGAGCTCTTCAGGGACACCTGCCATTTCAAACATGATAGCGCCCTTCTTCACAACAGCAACCCAACCTTCTGGATTACCCTTACCTTTACCCTGTCTTGTTTCTGCAGGTTTCTTAGTATAAGGCATATCCGGGAATACTCTGATCCAGACCTTTCCACCTCTCTTGATGTGTCGTGTCATAGCGACACGGGCAGCCTCAAGCTGGCGGTTAGTGATCCATTTCGGCTCGAGAGCCTGTAGACCAAAATCTCCAAAGGCAACAGTATTACCACGGTGTGCAACACCGTCCATCTTGCCTCTCATTTTCTTTCGATACTTAACTCTTTTTGGACTAAGCATGACTGTCTATCTCCTTGTTGCAGCAGGTCTACGATCTCTAGTAGATTTCTTTACTAGAAGACCAGCATCCTCTTTTTGGGCTTTGTCATAGATCTCACCATTGAAGACCCATACTTTTACACCGATGATACCAAAGGTTGTATGTGCTTCAGCAAATCCATAATCGATATCAGATCGCAGTGTATGCAGAGGAACTCGGCCATCTTTATGCCATTCGGTTCGTGCCATCTCAGCACCACCTAATCGGCCAGAGACCTTGATCTTCACACCCTGTACACCAGCTTTCATTGCACTGCTTACTGCCATCTTCAAAGATCTTCTGAAAGATCCTCGCATCTTCAACTGTCTTGCAACGTTAAGTGCAATAAGTTGTGCATCTGCTTCTGGTCTTTTGACTTCTTTGATCTTGATCTGAACTTTCTTGTTCGCAAGAGTTTGAAGTCTCATACCAAGTTTCTCGACATTAGAACCCTTTGAACCAATGATGATCCCAGGTTTTGATGTCTTGATGACAACAGTTACCCTCTGAGGTTTTCTGATAATCTCAACATCTGAAATATCAGCACCTTTAGTCTCAGGGCAACTCTCAAGAGCTTTCCGGATCTGTAGGTCCTCATGCAGTGTATCTGCATAAACTTTTGGATCTACATACCATTTTGACTTCCATGTCTTATTAATTCCAAGTCGTAGTCCTATAGGATTTACTTTCTGACCCATTTATTCCCCCATACTCGCAATTTCGTCTAGAACAACAGAAATATGACTTTCTCGTTTAAGTAGAATATCTCTACGTCCATGAGATCTTGGCCAAACACGCTTTAAACGTGGACCTTCGTCAATACGAATCTCCTTAATAAACAGCATCTCTTCATCGAGTTGCTTGTTCTGTACTAAAGCATTCGCTGCTGCCGACTGTACGACCTTCTTAATAAGTCCTGCACCCTTCTGAGGCATAGCCTCTAGAATCGCTACAGCTTCTGGATACGGTTTACTTCGTACAATATTCGCGATAGGGCGTACTTTTGTAGGAGAAACCATCAGATATTTAGCGATTGCTTTGTAACCTTTCTTTGCTTCCATTACGATACCTATCTCTTCTTCGATTTTTTATCAGACCCAGCGTGTCCACGATAGAATCTAGTTGGTGAGAACTCACCAAGCTTATGACCAACAAGGTTCTCTGTAACATATACAGGGACCCAAGTCTTTCCATTGTAGACAGAAATGGTAAATCCTACCATTTCGGGGATAATAGTCGAGGTACGGGAATATGTCTTAACCATTGGTTTTTTTCCCGCTTTGTTTGCTTCAAGAACTCTCTTATAAAGTTTTTTCTCTATAAAAGGTCCTTTTTTGATTGACCTAGCCACTTTCTACTCCTACTTCCGCTTCTTCACGATAAACTTGCTAGAAGGCTTTCTCTTCTTTCTAGTCTTGTATCCCTTAGTAGGGGTACCCCATGGAGAAACAGGATGACGTCCACCTGATGTCTTACCCTCACCACCACCATGTGGGTGATCGACTGGGTTCATGACAACACCTCGGACTTTTGGACGACGACCAAGCCATCGTGACCGACCTGCTTTACCAAGACTTACATTCATATGATCTTCGTTACCAATGCTTCCCAAAGTTGCGAAACATCCGCTGAATACCATTCTCATCTCACCTGAAGGTAATTTAAGAGTTGCATAATCGCCTTCTTTAGCGACTACAGTTGCAACCGTACCAGCAGATCTAACTAACTGGCCACCCTTACCTAATTGCAGTTCAACATTGTGTACTGCCATACCAAGAGGAATGTTCTTCAAAGGAATCGCATTACCAATCTCAAGAGGTGCAGTTTGGCCACTGATGATCTGCATACCTACCTTAAGTCCCTTAGGAGCTAAGATATATCGCTTCTCACCATCTTTGTAGTTAACCAAAGCAATGTTAGCAGATCTGTTAGGATCATACTCAATACTGGCTATTATACCAGGAATGTCATGCTTGTTCCTCTTGAAATCTATCTCTCGATATTTTCTCTTATGTCCGCCACCGCGTCTTCGAACACTGATACGACCACCGGCTCCACGTCCGGCGTGTTTACTTATTCCTTTTGTAAGTGATTTCTCACTTGTAGAAGTTGTTACTTCTTCAAAAGTCAAAGTCGTTGTGTATCGAAGACTGGGGGTTCTCGGATTATACTTTTTGATACCCATAATACCCCTCTCCTAAACGCCTTCTATCACACTGATAGAATCGCCTTTAGCAACAGTTACGATCGCTTTTTTCCAAGGTGTTGTAGACCCTGCACGAACGCCTGATTTTGTTCTTGTGAACTTAGGTTTCCCCTTCACAATTGAAACATTACAACTTACAGCTTTTACAGAGAATAAATCCTCTACAGCTCTCATCACCTGAATTTTGTTCGCACGTGAATCTACTCTAAAGGTGTACTTCTTTGTCTCACCTTCTCGGTCCACGTTGGACTTCTCTGTTAAAACAGGTGCTAAAATAATCTGATCTGATCTCACAATCGTCCCCTTACTCTTTTCCGTAGAATTCGTTCAAATTCCCGGCAGCAGTCTCAAGCATTAGAACATTCTTGCCGTAAAGCAGTTCCTTTGCAGAAAGCCTGTTATAAGAATTGATCTTGACCCAGGGAATATTCTTTCCAGCTCTACGAAGCATTACATCATCATCTTTCAATATGATCAATGTTCGTTCCTGATTAACAAGATTCTTGAGTAAATTTACAAGATCCTTAGTTTTTCCACTCTCTACAGAAAAATCTTCTACGACTTTCAGGCTGTTCTCTTTTACTTTCATTGAAAGCAAAGATCTCATTGCCAGTCGCTTCATCTTCTTCGGTAGCTTATAGCTATAATCTCGTGGTTTTGGTCCAAAAATAGTACCACCACCGACCCAAACTGGAGATTTTTTATCTCCGGCTCGTGCATTACCAGTTCCCTTCTGTCTCCAAGGTTTAGCGTTACTATAGTTCACTTCCCCTCGTGTCTTAGTACAGGCGGTTCCGACTCTGCGGTTAGCTAATTCGTTATTAACGGCGTAGTATATAGAACCATCACTTACTTCTGCTGCAAACACAGAATCATCAAGTGTGATATCTTTTACTTCTTCACCTTGTATCGAAAAGACTTTCGCTTTCATGTCTCGCCTCTATTTCTTCTTTGATTTTTTAACAATCACAACACTTTGACGGGGACCAGGGATCGCACCTTTTACCATGAGAACCTTTCTCTCCACATCAACCTTTACTAATCGTAGATTCTGAATCGTGGTCTTTTCCCCACCCATTCTACCAGGCATCTTAGTACCCTTAAAAACACGTGATGGACTAGCAGCCATTCCTGTACCACCAAGACCTCTATGAAACTTAGAACCATGAGTTGCACGACCACCTGAAAAGTTATGTCGTTTCATAGCTCCCTGGAACCCTTTACCTTTCGAAGTTCCTTCCACATCTACAAACGCCGTATCTTGAAAGATATCTACACCTAATACATCACCTATAGAGACTTCTTTATCATAGTCTTTCATCTCTACAAGACATTTCTTCGGTTCACAGACATCGCTAAATTGCCCAGCATACGGTTTTGTTACACGATTCTTTTTAACGTCTACAGCGCCTATTACACAAGCACTATATCCGTTCTTTTCTTCGGTTCTCTCAGAGACAACTACATTGTCCTCAATTCTGATCACCGTTACGGGGGTTAATACCCCTCTATCATCAAATACTTGTGTCATTCCGACTTTTTTGCCGATAAGCCCTAACATCTCTTACCTCAACTATTAATTACTGTTTAATTTCTACATCTACGCCCGCGGGAAGCTCAAGCTTCATCAAGGCATCCATTACTTTGGATGTTGGATCTAGAATGTCAATCAGCCTTTTATGTGTTCGCATCTCAAACTGCTCACGCGACTTTTTGTTGACATGAGGTGATCTGAGCACCGTAAATTTATTGATACGAGTAGGAAGCGGTACTGGACCGGAAACTTTAGCCCCAGCCTTCACAACTGTCTGAACGATCGCTTTTGAACTTTGTTCAACGAGATCTACATCGAAACCTCTCAACCGTACTCGAATTCTATCTTTGGTCATCATTCCTCCAAGAAACAAGCCCCGCTCAGTTCGTAACCGATACGAGACTTCTCACCATCATTATTCGATAATTTCTGTAACCTGACCTGATGCTACAGTTCGCCCGCCCTCACGGATAGCGAATTTAAGTCCTTTTTCCATAGCGATCGGGTAGATCAAGTCAACAATAACTTCTGTATGATCACCAGGCATTACCATCTGTTTATCTTCAGGTAGGTTTACTGTTCCAGTGATATCAGTAGTTCTAAAGTAGAACTGAGGTCTATAACCTGAGAAGAATGGTGAGTGTCGTCCACCCTCATCTTTACTCAAGCAGTAGATCTGACCTTTAAATTTCTTATGAGGAGTAATTGTTCCTGGTTTAGCCAATACCTGACCACGAACTACATCCTTCTTATCAACACCTCGAAGAAGTGCACCGACGTTATCACCAGCCTGACCTTCGTCAAGAAGCTTGTTGAACATCTCTACACCTGTACAAGTTGTCTTTGCAGTATCTTTGATACCTACGATCGAAATCTCTTCACCGACTTTCAGGATTCCTCTTTCGATTCTTCCTGTAACTACAGTCCCACGTCCCTGTATTGAGAAGATATCCTCGATTGGCATCAAGAATGGCTGATCAATAGCTCTTTCTGGGATTGGAAAGTATGCATCCATTGCGTCAATGAGGTCATCGATACATTTTGTCTTCTCTGGATCATCTGGGTTTTCCATAGCTTCAAAGGCAGAACCTTTGATAACTGGAATCTCGTCCCCTGGATAACCATATTCAGTGAGAAGGTCTCTCATCTCTTCTTCTACGAGTTCGATCAGGTCTGGATCGTCTACCTGGTCACACTTGTTAACAAAAACAATAAGTGAAGGTACACCAACCTGTCGTGCAAGAAGGATATGCTCTTTTGTTTGAGCCATAGCACCATCTGTTGCAGCAACTACGATGATAGATCCATCCATCTGTGCAGCACCGGTAATCATGTTCTTGATATAGTCGGCGTGCCCTGGACAGTCTACATGTGCAAAGTGTCTATTGTCTGACTGATACTCAACGTGTCGAGTATTGATTGTGATACCTCTAGCTTTCTCTTCTGGAGCGTTATCGATATCTTCATAATTCATTACCTTGTCACCGTGCTTTCGAGCACAATGCATGGTAATAGCAGCAGTAAGAGTAGTCTTACCGTGGTCGACGTGGCCGATTGTACCAACATTAATATGCGGTTTCGTCCTTTTAAATTTCTCTTTAGCCATCCGTTCTTCCTCCTTGTGACCAAGTCACAATTAAGTTAAAAAAAATAAAACAGTATTGTCCCAATACCATTCAAAACCGAGATCCAACATCCTATTATATGATTGCATAAAGACGATAAGAAGGATCCAGAGGTCAGAATGGTAGAAAGATTTCTCCAAACTGACATAGTGTAATTAAAAAATTTTAATTACGTTATGTCTGGAACCACCTGATCCTCTGCAAACATCCAGACGATGGGTTTGGTTCAAACTGTAAGCGCAACCTGCGGATATACCGCTAGTACTTAACGCTAGCCTTGACGAATATATGATTAATTCTATCTTTAGTCAAGAGTAACAAGAATTATTACCAACTAAAAATAGAATAATCGAATAGAGCAAGAAATAGCCACCATATCTGGCGGCTATTATCAGCAGTATGAGATACCTACCATCGGTAATGAGAGAAAGCTTTGTTCGCTTCTGCCATTCGGTGGGTATCTTCTTTCTTCTTGAAAGCACTACCTGTTGAGTTGAATGCATCTACCATCTCTGATGAGAGTTTTTCGCTCATTGACTTACCGCTTCTATTTCTCGCAGCAGTAATGACCCATCTCATTGCCAGAGCTTCCCTTCGACTCTCTCGAACCTCTACAGGGACCTGGTACGTTGAACCACCAACTCGTCGAGATTTAACTTCAACGACAGGTTTAACATTAGCAAGAGCTTTTGCGAAGACATCTAAAGCAGGTTCCCCAGCTTTAATCTCCATAATAGCCATTGCATCATAGATGATCTTTGTACTAATTGATTTCTTTCCACCAACCATCATTCTTCTGATAAACTTCTCTACTACTTTAGAGTTATATCGTGGGTCAGGAAGTATATCTCTGACCGGAGCAACTTTTCTTCTAGCCATCTAAATATCTCCTTAAGCCTTTGGTCTCTTAGTACCATATTTTGATCGAGCTTTTCTTCGGTCATCAACACCAAGAGTATCCTTAGCGCCACGAACGATATGGTAACGTACACCCGGAAGGTCCTTGATCCTACCACCTCTTAAGAGTACAACAGAGTGCTCCTGGAGATTATGTCCAATACCTGGGATATAAGCGGTTACTTCAATACCGTTTGACAATCTAACTCTTGCTACCTTTCTGAGAGCAGAGTTTGGTTTCTTAGGTGTTACTGTCATAACACGTGTACATACACCTCTCTTCTGTGGACAGCTGTCCAGAGCAGGTGAGTCAGTTTTCTTTTTTTGAGACTTTCGTCCCTTTCTAACAAGCTGATTAATTGTAGGCATCTTTTAGACACTCTCCCTTTTCAGTTTCCGTTCGAAATTGCCCTATCACTAATGCAGGGCACCGTCATGTATATCAACACCTGAAGTCAGCATGGAGTTTTTATATGTTAGACCCGATAAGGTCTTACATCTCACCTTCAGATAGTTCATTCTTCGATTCGAGATTCCCTAATTCCTCTTCCCTCTTTCGTGCTTCCATTACGGACTGCACGGAATCGTTCAGAGCTTGAGCATCCTCGTCCACCAATGTAATGTCACGATACTGCTTCATACCAGTACCAGCCGGAATCAAATGTCCGATAATCACATTCTCTTTTAGACCACGCAACTCATCTCTACTACCAGCTATTGCCGCATTTGTCAATACCTTTGTAGTCTCCTGGAACGAAGCAGCTGATATGAACGAGTCAATACTCAGCGACGCCCTTGTTATTCCAAGAAGAAGTGGTTGAGCGATAGATGGTTGTCCACCTTCACGTAACACTTTTGAGTTCTCTTCATTGAATCTATATTTATCGATCTGCTGACCATAAATAAAGCTGGTATCACCAACAGAGACGATCTCAACTTTTCTCATCATCTGTCGTACGATAACACCGATGTGCTTATCGTTGATATCTACACCCTGGAGTCTATAGACTTCCTGTACCTCATCAACGAGGAATGACTGAAGTGCGTTCTCACCTAAGATATCGAGGATATCATGAGGGTCGGTTGCTCCGTCACAAAGCTGTTCACCAGATTTCACAAGGTCTCCGTCTCTAACAAGCAGGTGTTTTCCCATTGGGATCAGGTGTTTACCCTCATTACCGAACTCATCTTCGACTACTACGACTCGTTTGGCTTTCACGATACCCCTGAATCTTACATATCCGTCCAATTTGGCCAGAGTTGCAATATTCTTAGGCCTTCGAGCTTCGAAAAGCTCTCCGACTCGTGGTAGACCACCAGTAATATCTCGAGTCTTCACAGACTCTTTTAGGAGCTTCGCAAGAGAACGCCCCTTCTTGACAATAATACCGTTCTCAACATTCAAGTATGATGCACCAGGTAAGAAGTAGGTTGCCAACTCATTGCCCTCATCATCGACGATGACGATTCGTGGCTGAAGAGTCTCCAAGGTATACTCGGTGATCTTCTTTTCTACATTACCCGTCTCTTCGTTAACCTCTTCCTTAAGAGTTGTTCCTAAGAGGATATCAACGAATTGGACCTTACCATCCTGCTCTGCGATAATCGGTTCTGAGAATGGGTCGAATGTTACGATCGCCTCATTTGCAGGTATGACCTTCCCGATCTCTACATGCAGCTCAGAACCAGTCTTAATATCAATATGTTGTTCCTGTGTTACCAGGAGTATGTCTTTGCCGTAGAACTTCACATAAGCGATCTCATTAGCAAGTACATCTTCACCACCCTTTCGAGCAAGAAGCTTACCATTGACTACCTTCTCACCATCTTCGATGAGCAGTTCATCATACTCTTTAGCCTTGAGGGTCCTAAGCACTCTTGAAGCACCAATCACACCCTTTCTCGTGAAGACGACAGTCCCCTCATCGAGCGTTACCGTATTACCGGCAACAGTCTGAAGCAGTACTGGATAGTTAAGAGCGATCTTATTCTCCTCAGAGGACTTCATCGCCGCACCACCAATATGGAACGTACGCATCGTCAACTGAGTACCAGGCTGTCCGATTGACTGAGCAGCGATGATTCCTACCGCTTCTCCAATATTGACAGTCTTGTTAGTCGCAAGGTTCCTACCATAGCACTTCTGACAAACACCATGTTTTGATTCGCAGGTAAGTACTGTTCTGATACGTACCGATTCGATACCGGCACCTTCGATCAACTCAGCACTTTCCTCTGTGACCTCTTCATTCACATCGATGAGGATCTCACCGGTGATTGGATGTTTTACTCTTTCAAGTGTGAATCGACCGACAATTCGATCTGACAGGGATTCTACTACATCCTCACCATCTTTGATCGCCTTGATCTCGATACCATTGATAGTACCGCAGTCTACTTCATTGATTACTACATCCTGTGCGATATCGACAAGACGTCTTGTCAGATAACCGGCATCTGCAGTTTTCAATGCTGTATCGGCTAGTCCCTTTCGGGCGCCGTTTGTTGATATGAAGAACTCAATAATCGAGAGCCCCTCTTTAAAGTTCGATCGAATAGGAAGTTCGATGATATCACCGGAAGGTTTTGCCATCAACCCTCGCATACCACCAAGCTGTCTGATCTGTGTCCTACTACCTCGGGCACCGGAATCTGCCATCAGGTATACAGAGTTGAATCCATCCTGATGAAGCTTGAGTATGTCCATGAGCTCATTAGTGAGTTCCTCATTGGTCTTACTCCAGACCTCGATGACACGGTTATATCGCTCTTCCTGAGTAATATGTCCCTGTAGGTACTGTTCTTGTATCAGATGAACCTCTTCGTTGGCCGCCTCGATCATCTCCTTCTTCTTAGCAGGGATGATGATATCAGAGACACTGATGGTACAACCGAATATAGTCGCATATTTGTAACCGACATCCTTGATCGCATCAAGCATCTCGACTGCTACTGAGTTCGGATGTTTAGCTAAGGTCTTACCGACCAATACTCTAAGTTCTTTATCTCCGAGACAGGCGTTCTGGTTTTCGATCACATCAGGCATAGCATCATTGAAGATCACTCGACCTGCTGTTGTCTTGATAATATTGCCAGGTCCTAACTTGTAGGAGATCAGAGCATTATAGGTCAAGAAATTACTTTCGATTGCCATGAATATCTCATCGATAGAGTCATAGAACTTCCCTTCTCCGGCAGCACCTTTCTTTATTCGAGTCAGGTAGTTGATACCTAGGACCATGTCCTGGGATGGGAATACGATCGGATTTCCGTTCGCTGGGTCAAGCAGGTTGTTCGTAGAGAGCATCAGCGTCCAACACTCGATCTGTGCAGCCTGTGTGAGCGGTACGTGAACAGCCATCTGGTCACCGTCGAAGTCGGCATTATATGCATGACATACTAACGGATGCAGCTTGATAGCCTTACCTTCAACGAGTACCGGCTAAAAAGCCTGAATACCAAGTCGGTGAAGAGTAGGCGCACGGTTCAGCAGTACTGGATGCTCTTTGACTACCTCATCGAGGATAGACCATACTTCCTGGGTCTCCTGCTCTACGAGGCTCTTTGCCTTCTTGATGTTATACACAACACCCTTCTGGACCAATCGCTTCATTATGAACGGTTTATAGAGCTCTAAGGCCATCTTTGAGGGGAGTCCGCACTGATGCAGTCTCAGCTCAGGACCAACTACGATTACGGATCGACCTGAATAGTCAACACGTTTCCCGAGGAGGTTCTGTCTGAATCGTCCCTGTTTACCTTTGAGCATATCTGAGAGTGATTTCAAGGGTCTGTTAGACGCACCTTTTACCACTCGTTTCTTCTTTGAGTTATCAAAGAGAGCATCGACTGCTTCCTGAAGCATTCGCTTCTCATTTCTGATGATGATATCAGGAGCATGAAGTGACATGAGTCTCTTCAATCGATTATTCCTATTAATAACTCTTCTATAGAGGTCGTTGAGGTCAGATGTCGCGAAACGACCACCGTCTAACTGGACCATTGGTCGCAGCTCTGGCGGGATCACTGGGATGACACTTAAGATCATCCATTCTGGTTTGTTCTTCGAGTCTCTGAAGTTCTCTACGACTTCGATTCTTTTCAATAATCGTTTATCTGCCTTAGGCCCTTTCTGGAGCATCTTGGTTCGAAGCTCTGCAGAGAGGACATCTAGGTCAAGATTCTCAAGGAGTGATCTTACTGCTTCAGCTCCGATACCGGCGGTGAAATTTTCACCGTAACGGTCTCGTGCCTCAAAGTATTCCTCTTCCCCGAGGAGCTGCTGATACTTGAGTTCAGTATCACCAGGATTGATTACTACATATTTCTCATAATAGAGGATAGATCGTAATGCTCCCATAGTAAGGTCTAGTAATAGACCCATTCTTGAAGGAACAGAACGATAATACCATATGTGTGATACAGGAGCTGCCAATTCGACATGGCCCATTCTTTCACGTCGCACCTTGAAGTGAGTTACCTCTACGCCACAACGGTCACAGATAACACCCTTATATCGGATTGACTTGAACTTACCACAATAACACTCCCACTCTTTGGTGGTACCAAATATTCTCTCGCAAAAGAGGCCGTCCTTTTCTGGACGAAGAGTCCTGTAGTTGATAGTTTCTGGCTTTTTCACCTCACCGTAAGACCAGTCTCTAATCTGGTCTGGTGAAGCTAATTTGATCAGAATACTATCGAAATCCTGAATTTCTCTCATTCGATATTATCT
>CAZLZY010000050.1:0-11374 GCA_964564075.1 uncultured Spirochaetales bacterium | reverse complement strand
TGAAGAGATGACTGCATGAATGATGAAGGGTAGTATCCTGATCTTGCCAGGTCAGCTGAACTCATTCTTGAGTGATGATCTGAATTGTTCTAACTCTGTGACATCAGCCTCATCGAACTGAGTCACATGAGGGATACTCTGCCAGCTGTTAAGGATGTGTGGACCAGAAAGCTTTTGGATCCTTGAGAGGGTGATCCTCTCATCTTTTTCGGGTCGTGAACTTTGTTGTGTCGGTACCTTATTCTGAAGAAGTAGGTCAATATCCTCTTTTAAGATCCTTCCGTGAGGACCTGTCGCAATCACAGAATCCAATGGGAGACCTTTGTTCCTTGCATATTGTCTGATTGATGGAGTCGCATGGTAGGTTCCCTTCAAAGCCTTTTCTGGTATCGGTTCTACACTGACTATCTTCTCAGGTTCTTTTTCTTTAACAGGTGCTTTCTTTTCTGGAACGACTACCTCGGCAACCTCGATCTCTGCGATAGGGGCTCCTTCACTGACGATGTCTCCTTCGCCGACAAGAATTGAGACCACCGTTCCGGTGAATCCTGCTGGGATGTCGGTAACAGCCTTTGCACTCTCGAGTGATAGGAGTGAGGTCTCACCTGTGACCTCCTCTCCTACTGAGATGAAGACTTCCAACACCGGGACTTCTGAGAAATCGCCCATATTGGGTATTTTCACTATCTGTTTTGCCATACCATTCTCCTCTTAACTCAACATCGGGTTTGGTTTCTCACGATCAAGTGAGTACCGGTCTATAGCGGCTGAGACCTCTGTCTGGTCTATCTTGCCCTCATCTGCCAAACTTGAAAGTGCAGCTATCACGATATAGTAACGGTCGACTTCAAAGAACTTTCGTAAAGCAGTACGCGAATCACTTCGGCCAAATCCATCAGTACCTAAGATCCGTACCTGAGACTGAGGTATCAGTCTCCTGATCTGTTCAGGATAGGCCTTAACATAATCAGTACTGATCACGACCGGACCCTCATGACCCTGCATGACCTGTGTCAGATGGGGAACTTTCTTCTCCGCTTCAGGATGCATCATATTGTATCGTTCAGCCTCTACACCATCTCGATCGAGTTGGTTTATCCCAGGGATACTCCAGATATCTGATCCTATCGAGTGGTTCTCTTCTAGCAGCTCTGCTGCAGCTATCACCTCTCGTAAGATAGTCCCACTACCCATGAGCTGTACGGTTGTCTTTGCTCCTGTAGGAGCCTCTTTGAATAAATAGCCACCTTTTATGATACTCTCTTCGATACCTTCAGGCATTTCTGGATGTGTGTAGTTCTCATTCATGAGAGTGATGTAATAGAATACATCTTCTTGTTCTTCGTACATCCGTTTGAGTCCATCATGTACGATCACTGCGAGTTCATAGGAGAAGGTCGGATCATAGGCCTGACAGGTTGGGTGGGTCGCTGCAATGAGCAGTCCATGTCCATCCTGATGCTGTAATCCCTCTCCATTGAGGGTTGTTCTTCCTGCTGTGGCTCCCATGAGGAACCCTCTTGCCCTACTGTCTCCTGCAGCCCAGATGAAGTCATCGACCCTCTGGAAACCGAACATTGAATAGAAGGTATAGAAGGGGATCATAGCCTTTCCATGATTTGCATAGGAGGTTGAGGCTGCGACCCATGAGGAGATAGCACCGGCTTCGGTGATACCTTCTTCTAGGATCTGGCCCTTAGCATCCTCACGATACCACATCAATGATTCTGCATCCTGTGGTTCATATAACTGGCCGGTAGGAGCATAGATCCCGATTTGTCGGAAGAGGCCCTCCATGCCGAAGGTCCTTGCCTCATCAGGGATGATCGGTACGATCCTCTCCCCGATATCTTTGTTCTTGATCAGACTACCAATGAGTCTGACGAATGCCATCGTCGTTGAGAGTTCTCGCTCTTTCGATGATGCGAGCAGTCCTTTGAATGATGAAAGAGGTGGGATGACTAGCTTTTCTCCCGTAGAGTCTCTAAAGGGTACAGGGCCTCCCAAGGCTTTTCGCTGTCTATGAATGAACTCATACTCTTTTGACCCCTCTTTAGGTTTGATGAAAGGGAGTCCCTCAAGTTCATTATCTTCTAGGGGTACATGGTACCGGTCTCTAAATGCTTTTAATGATTCAAGGTCCATCTTCTTCTGGTTATGGGTTCCCATAGCTGCCTCTCCGGCAGTTCCCATCCCATAGCCTTTGACTGTCTTCACAAGAATAGCTGTCGGGGTATCTTTATGATTCACCGCTTCATGGAATGCAGCATAGATCTTTCTTGGGTCATGTCCCCCACGAGTCATCTGCCAAAGTTCTTTATCACTCTTATCAGCTACTAAAGACTGCAGGTAGGGATCCTCTCCGAAGAGTTTCTCTCGCAGGTAGGCAGGGCCTCTTGCTCGTATCGTCTGGAAATCACCATCGACAAGGGAGGCGAATCTCTTGAGGAGGAGACCTTTGGTGTCACGTGCTAAGATATCATCCCATTCGGTTCCCCAGATGACCTTGATCACATGCCATCCGGCACCGGTGAACTTCCCTTCGAGTTCCTGGATGATCTTCCCGTTCCCTCGAACCGGACCATCAAGTCGCTGTAGATTACAGTTCACGACACAGATGAGATTATCGAGCTTCTCTCGTGCTGCAAGTGCAAGAGCTCCAAGAGATTCAGGCTCATCTGATTCACCATCTCCCATGAAGATCCATACTTTCCTATCTCCGCTATCTTTGATCCCACGAGCTTGAAGATACTTCATGAAT
This sequence comes from uncultured Spirochaetales bacterium, assembly GCA_964564075.1. Classification (GTDB taxonomy): domain Bacteria; phylum Spirochaetota; class Spirochaetia; order CAKZLE01; family CAKZLE01; genus CAKZLE01. The sequence goes on along the minus strand of CAZLZY010000050.1, from coordinate 8,613 downwards.
CGTGCCTGATATATAGCCATATGAGGGCCAAGACCCATCGATACGGTTGGGAACTGCCAGAAGTCCGGCATCAGCCAAGGGTGAGGGTATGATGGTAATCCAATCCCCTCAGTCTCAACTCTAAAATTCTTCAACTGTTCTTCAGTGAGTCTTCCTTCTACGAAAGCGCGGGAATACATACCAGGGGCAGAATGACCCTGAAAGAAGATAAGATCCTGTCCATATTCAGCTTCAGGTCCCCTGAAGAACCAGTCGAACCCAACTTCATACATTGCTGAAGCAGATGAGAAGCTTGCAATATGGCCTCCAAGCCCTTTTCCATCCTTGTTCGCTCTTGCTACCATAGCCATGGCATTCCAACGGACGAAAGCTGCCACATTTCGAGCTGTGAAAGAATCCCCTTTCGGGATCGTAGCCGAGTTCTCTGTATGTAGGGTATTTGCATAGGGAGTGATCACACCCGGGTTGGTGTCTACTCCTTCTGATCGTGCAGTATCAGTAAGTTCTCGTAGCAGGTAGTCCGCTTTCTCAGCGCCCTCATGTGAGATAACTCCAAGAAGAGATTCTTTCCAATCGTTAGTCTCTTCTGTATCAGTATCTAGGTAGAAGTCCTTTTTCATTGAAGCCCCCATAAGCTGGTCATGGCACCTCTTGTAGTAAAATCTATAGCAGCATGGTGTCTCCCATCTTTTTGATAGTATTATTAGTATAACATCGTTAAGAAGATATTGCAGGTCAAGATTAATCATATCGTTTTATTTAAAACTGACAAAAATAGTAGTATATTAGATTCAGAAATAAAAAAGGAAGATTGGAGAATATTTTGATAAGATTTAAATGGATCATCATACTGATCCTATTCATAGTTGGATTTGGTATCATGGCAGCAGTCCAGAATAGCTCTGGAGTACCAGCCTCTTCGAAGAAGGAGACCGCTGATACGGTAGACCTATCCCTATATGATGAGTATGAAAGTGCAGTATTCGCAGGAGGCTGTTTCTGGGGAGTGGAGTTCTTCTTTGAACAGCAGGATGGCGTAGTCGCAGCATTCTCCGGATATACCGGAGGGAGCAAAGATAATCCTAGTTATCGGGACGTGACAACAGGACGAAGTGGCCATGTTGAGGCTGTGATCATCTATTATGATCCGGAAGTCACAGATTATAGGACCCTAGCTAAATACTTCTTTGAGATACATGATCCTGAACAGGAAAATGGACAGGGCCCTGATATTGGTGATCAGTACCTCTCAGTGATCTTCTATGATAATGAGCCCGAACGTGCGATAGCACATGAGCTGATAAATATCTTAGAGGGTGAGGGTTATAACATAGCAACGACTATACAGAGAAGATCCGCCTTCTGGCCAGCAGAGAACTACCATCAGGACTATTATGAAAGAAAGAGATCTCTACCGTATTGCCATATCTATACACCTAGATTCCCCTAGTTTATGATGTGGTATGAATAAGAGAACTCTCGTTAAGGTCTTTCTCGTAGTAAGCTTGATACTCTCTCTCACTAGTTGTGTCTCTGACAGATGGGATGCCGCTAATCCGCTGAACAGGATGGCAGATCGTCCCGAAGAGATCATTCCGGCAAAGAAGAGCCTCTGCGATGTTTCCTCCTATGCAGTCATGCTTCAGGGCGATATCTTCGATGAACTTGCTAATCTTCAGGGCGATCTCCTTGTCATAGACTATTCTCGAGATGGTACAGGGAAGAGCGCCTATACCCAATCAGAGATCGAAGAGTTACATGTTGATACAGGGGCCGTGATCCTCTCCTATTTGAGTATAGGAGAAGCTGAGAGATATCGTGACTACTTCAAGAGCTCCTGGTTATCCGGGATAAAGAGAAAACCCTATAGATATACTCCTGCTTGGATCAGTTGTGAGAATCCCGATTGGGAAGGTAACTATCCAGTGAGATACTGGATAGAGGAGTGGCAACAGATCGTATTGGATAATGCTTCCCTCATGATGAATAATGGCTTTGACGGTGTGTTCCTTGATATCGTGGATGCCTTCGAGTATTGGGCCGATCCTGATTGTACAGAAGAGCCCTTAGATCGTGAGGTGACTGCTACCTATATGGTGGATTTCGTAGTAAGGATCGCAGAGCATATCAGGAGTATCGATCCTGAAGCTATCATCATCGTGCAGAATGCAGAATATATCCTCCACTATGCTGATGCTAGGTACCTTGCGGTGATCGACGGATTGAATCTTGAATCTCTCTACTTCAAAGACCAGAAAGAGCGTGAGCAGGAACGGACTGATAAACGATTCTTCTATATTGATCAGTTCCAAGATGCTGGAGTAGCAATATGTGCGATAGATTATATCTATGATGGAGATTCAGGATCTGATCTTCTTTGGTATACGGATCTTACGAAAGAGGATGGGGTCATAGGATATCCAGCTCATGAAGATGTGAGTCTGAAGGGGATCACTCCCCACTGGGTATATCAGTAATATTACCTACCGAATCTCCACAGAAATCCCCTGTTCTACTAAGAGTCTGAAGAACTCTCTTGATACTACTGGGTCTTCTACAGTTCTCGTGAAGTTGATATGGATCGCCTTATCAAATCCTACCAAAGCACAATTCTCAGGATTGATATGATTCGGTCCTAAGAAGAAATCGAAGTTGGAGACCATCTCTGCTAGTTCTTTCGGTAGTTTCACCTTCCCAAGATTTGAAAGCGTCCCAGAGTGTAATCTTTCTCCTCGATTCTTAGCTCCTCTCTGAAGGAGGAGTTTTAATGCATGGTTATGGTTGATGACACCTGAACGAATCACAGAAGAGATGTTCTTCTTCTGCAGATCGAATCTCATGGAATGGTACACATGGTGGACTATCTCAGAGAATTCATAGGCTCCGAGTCCAGTATGGATCTCAGGTCGGATGAACAGGGAGAAGTTCCGAAGAGTCCGGGAATCATAAAGCTCTCGGAGGTCTACCGGAACGCTGAGCCTAATCGGAGACTTGCGAAGAGAATTTCCTCGTTGTATCCGATAAAGCGCGTAGAGATAGACTGCTGCAAGGTATTCTGTGATAGTGATCTTATAGGTTTCTGTGACTGCTTTGATATCATCTATGCTGATGATCCCCGTTATACATCTGATGATGTTATGAGGGATGTCTCTACCGGAGGTCTGATAAGCTCTGCCTGAGACCGTTGAAGTTGGTATCTCCTGCTGGTAATTGGTCCTGAAAGCATCTTCTGTCTCTTGAGAAGAAGGTGTTGATCCCGGTTCTATGATCATAGGACTCTCGGGGATCTTGTTGCCTTTCAACCTACCATAGCATAGAAGAAGGCTCTTCAAGATAGCCATGGCTCCATATCCATCAGTGAGAGCATGAGATGTAGTGATCATGATCCTGTTATGAGAATATAATACCCGTAACGGTTCCGAACTCTTATTACAGGTGAGAATCCTGTTCTTCAAGGGTAACGAGGTGATCTGTGGTGTATGACCATCAAAGATGAGAGATGAATCGAGTAATCGTCTCTTCTCATGTACTTGAATGAAACTGAATCGAGGAGTTATCGTATTCACTGCCGTCTGGAGTAATACAGGATCGATATCCTCTTTCAACGTTGCGGATAGGAAGAATCGTGAAGGCATGGATCTCATCTCTAAGGATGGAGTGAATCGCTGCGTGTCGGGTGCTCTCTCATTTCTATTCATTACGTATATAACCCTATATTCATTATACTTTTTATTCTATATTTGAAGTTATATTAACAGTAAGTACTCGTATAATCAAATAGATAGTTTGTTAGGGGGATATATATGGATTTTTATGATGCAGTGAAAGATCGGTTCAGTGTAAGAGCCTATGAAGATAGGCCTGTCGAGCAGGAGAAGCTCGATCGGATCCTAGATGCAGCAAGATTGGCACCTTCTGCTAAGAACCTCCAGGAGTGTCGCTATATCGTAGTGACTGATAAGGAGAAACGGGAACAACTCATTCAGGCTGCTGCCGGACAGAAGTTCGTTGGGCAAGCTCCTGTTGTGATCGTATGTTGTGCGGTCACTGATGCGAATGATCTGATGAGATGTGGACATGCCCGCTATACCATAGATTCCGGGATCGCGATCGAACACTTAGCTCTAGCTGCAACAGCTGAAGGGTTGGGGAGTTGTTGGATCGGATCCTTCTATCCCGATCAGGTACGATCGATCTTGGGGATCCCTGAAGAGGTCGAAGTGGTAGAACTTCTTCCTATCGGATATCCCTCTCCCAAGGGAAAACAGGCACGAGGACGTAAGGATATTGATGAGATCGTCTGCTATGATAAATGGAGTCTATAAGAGATCATGGTTAGACTAAAGGAATTCACTTCAGATACTATAGATAAGCTCATCAGATGGGCTCAGAACTCAGATGAGAGAGAACTGCTCCTGTGGGCTGGTCCCGCTTTCACCTATCCACTCACAGCAGAGCAGGTCTCCTCGTATCTTGAGCAGCAGAAGAACTCGATACTCTACAGTATCATTTTCGAGGAGAGACCTGTCGGTATCATCGAGCTTGGTGAGATGAATCTGACCCATAAGAATGGGAGGATACAGAAAGTATATGTCGGTGATATGAGTGCTCGTGGGAAAGGGGTAGCGACCAAAGCTCTTGAGGCTGTGATCGATCTCTGTAGAGATACCTATCGATTTCATAAGATCACACTTGGGGTTCTAGCGGGGAACCGTAATGCCTATCGCTGTTATATTAGATTGGGTTTTGAGGTAGAAGGGGTGCATAGACAGGCCCGGCTTTTTCATGATAACTGGTATGACCTTATCGATATGGCTTTGTTTGTCGATAAGTCCAAAGATGTTGACTATAAGCGACCTACCTTCTCATGTGAGACAGATAGGCTCATCGTTCGTTCTGCTATCCCCTCTGATGGTAAGGCTGCATTGGCCTACTACCAGAAGAACAGAGAGTTTTTAAAGACCTTCGGTCCACCAAGACCAGAGAAGTTCTTCACGCTCTCAGTCCAAGAGGACATGATCCTACAGGATATCCAGTGGGAGAGGGCAAAGAAGGGACTCAGGTTATGGATCGAGAAGAGAAGTGAACCCGGAGTGTTCATCGGGAACATGAGCCTGTCACAGATTGTTCGAGGATACTTCCAGTCTGCTTTTCTCGGGTACCAGTTAGATGTCGATGAGATTCGTAAGGGCTATATGAGTGAAGCCCTACCGGTGTTGTTACGAGTAGGCTTTGATGTATTCGATCTTCACCGGATCGAAGCTAATATCATGAACGCTAATCAAGCGTCGATCGCGACTGCATTGAAGCTGGGATTCTCCTTTGAAGGAGAGGCCTCTGCCTATCTGTTCATACAGGATAGCTGGAAGGATCATTGCCACTTCTCACTCATTCGACAAAATCAGAATAAATAGTATCGTTGACTCTTGACGATAGGACCCTTGTATTGTATATTTAGCATATGCCAATAAAGAACATGCAAAGAGTATGTTCGAAGGAGTGCAATATGCCAAGAAGAGATGGTAAAGGTCCTCAAGGGGAAGGCTCACGAACTGGTTGGGGTTATGGAAGTTGTCCTGCTCCCGAAGGTGATGCAAAAGAGAAACAGTCTGATGAGAAGACTGCAACAATAGAGAGACCCCAATTCGGCCTTGGAAGAGGCCTTGGAAGAGGCTTCAGGGGCCCAGGAATAGGTCCAGGAATGGGACGAGGAATGGGACGAGGCGGATTTAGAGGCGGTAGAAGATGATTATAGCGATTCCAGTATCAGAGAACAACGGACTTGATTCAGCATTGGATCCAAGATTCGGAAGAGCAGCAGGATTTATGCTCTATAACGTAGAGACTAAAGAGTTTGAGTATGTATCTAATACTCAGAACTATGAAGCAGCTCAGGGTGCAGGAATACAGACTGCACAGAACCTATTGAATCAGAAAGCCAATGCAGTAATCTCAGGACTATGCGGACCGAAAGCCTTCGCTGTTCTTTCAAAAGCTGGAATAGAGCTCTTTTACCGGAAGGGTGGTACAGTCAAGGAAGCACTTGGTGAGTATGAAGCAGGAAAACTGAAGTTAGCCAAAGATGCTAATATCGAAGGGCACTGGGTCTAAATCTTATAGGTAGCATATGCTGGTATTGGTTCTTTTTCAAAAACAGTGTACAACTAACAGAAGTTTTACCAACGTCGGAGGTTTTTTATGAGATATGCGATCCCATGTGTGAATGGTAAATTATGTATGCATTTTGGACATTGCCAGGAATTCGTACTTATTGATACAGATGATGAGAAGAAGAGCATCACTAACACTCAGCGGTTAGTCCCACCCCCACATGAGCCTGGTGTTTTACCACAGTGGCTTCATGAACAGGGAGCAAATGTGATTATCGCAGGTGGTATGGGTTCTCGAGCTCAGCAGCTGTTTCAAGAAAATGATATTAATGTCGTGACCGGTGCACCAGCAGAAGAACCTGCTGATATCGTCAACATCTATATGAACGGTTCTTTAGAGACTGGCACCAATGTCTGTGATCATTGATACCGAAGAGTGATTGATCCACACATCCAAAGAGTGATCTGATACGTAATCAGGTCACTCTTTTACTATCTGGGGATACCCCGAGTTTCTGAAGGTAGTTCTTCCGGTAATTGGTGGGCGCAAGACCTGTATAGGCCTTGAAAGTCCTACTAAAATGGAACTCACTATAAAAACAGAGCTTTGCTGCGATCTCTTTCACCGAAAGAGTAGTCTCTGCGAGCATAGCTGTGGCCGCTTCGATCTTCAACTTCATATAGTACTTCATCGGAGTATTGTGAACCCTTCTCTTGAACAGACGAATAAAATAGGACTCATTGAGATAGATATGCCCTGCGATATCTGTGAGGGTGATGGAGTTCATGACATTGTTCTGCATGTAACTGATCGCCTTCTCGAGATGGATACTATCCTCCCTCCCATAGGGGGTGATGTCATTCTCGCTGAGTTGGTAGAGAAAGGAGATCAGCTGGTGTACTGCTGATAGTTGCAGGTTGCTCTTCTGAGAGAGTCCTTTCTCTCTGATCTCCTCAAAGAAGAAACGTCTGTTCGTACCGATAGCATAGTGACCTGATGTAAGGATCTCCTCTTCAAGTAGTGTTCTTAGATCCCGATCTTGGTCGGTCACCTCAAGGAGAACCGCGTAATAGGTGATGGGGTCATGCAGGTCTTTTGCCTGTATGGAATGCTGAGTCTCTGGTTTTGTGAGAAAGAGATTGCCAGGTGATAATCTATAATGTGTATTGCCGTTATGGAAGCTCCCTGCCCCCTGTAAGAAGTAGTGGATCTCATAGAGATTCGCATCATGCTGGTGGTGACGGCCATGCCACTTGATCTCATCCTCTTCTTTCATCTGATAGACGAAAACTGCATCGATTATTCTCATAATGTCAATTATATACATGTCTTATCAATTATGTCCATTCTTATATGAGGAAATGGCGGTGACAATAGGATTATCCTAATAGAGGAGTCATGAGAGTGAGAACAATAGCAGGAATCGATACTGGTACGCAAAGTACCAAAGTAGTCGTATATGATTATGAATCTAAGAAGATCGTAGCTGAAGGATCAGCTTCACACGATCTGATCAGTAGAGTGGATGGGACACGTGAACAAGAAGCCTCCTGGTGGATCTCTGCGATCGGTGAGAGTTTCAAACAGATCCCTAAAGAGATAAGAGATACGATCGAGGCCGTCGGGGTCTCTGGTCAGCAGCATGGGTTCGTTCCCCTTGATGGTGAAGGAAACGTCCTTTATCCGGTGAAACTATGGTGTGATACATCAACTGCTGGGGAATGTGATGAGATAACGGAGCATTTTGGTGGAACTGATGCGCTACTAGAGCAATCTGGTAATCTCATCCTCCCGGGCTATACCGCATCAAAGATCCTCTGGTTGAAGAACAACCATAAAGACCTGTACGACAAGATGGTTACCATCTTGTTGCCCCATGATTATATCAACTGGTATCTGACCGGTGAGTATACGATGGAGTATGGAGATGCCTCCGGTACTGCCTTACTCACGATCGAGACTAGAGAATGGAATACTGAGGTCCTAAAAGCCCTTGACCGGGAAAGAGCTCTTGTAAAAGCTCTTCCAAGATTGATCGGGCCACAGGATAGGGCAGGCTATGTGACAGAGAAGACTTCGTTAGAATTCGGTATCCCCGTAGGGATCCCGGTCTCAAGTGGTGGTGGTGATAATATGATGGGAGCGATTGGCACCGGTACCGTATCATCAGGTATCCTGACTATGAGTCTCGGAACCTCTGGTACGATCTATGGGTACTCCGATACCCCGGTCATCGATAAAGGGGGAGCTCTAGCAGCCTTCTGCTCATCCTCAGGTGGATGGCTGCCTCTCCTCTGTACCATGAATTGTACGGTCGCATCAGAACTCACGAGAACCCTCTTTGAGAGAGGTGTCAAGGAGTTCGATGCAGGAGCCCAAAGAGCGCCAGTTGGTGCTGAAGGTGTCATGATGCTCCCCTTCTTCAATGGAGAGCGAACACCGAACTTCCCAAATGGGAAGGGTTGTATCGTAGGTTTCGATGATAAGAACATGAAAGAAGAG
>CAZLZY010000049.1:1943-11650 GCA_964564075.1 uncultured Spirochaetales bacterium | reverse complement strand
GAATATCTTAAAAACAGCAGCGATAATCGCAAAAAATCATCATGAAAGATATGAGGGTGATGGCTATCCCGATGGGCTCAAGGGTGAAGATATTCCCCTACTCGTAAGGATCGTTACGATTGCCGACTCCTTTGATGCTATGACGAGTACGAGACCCTACAGAGAATCCCTACCTAAAGAGTTTGCTGTCGAAGAACTAAAGATCAATTCTGGTACTCAGTTCGATCCTCAACTCATTGATATCTTCATAGATAACGAGATATTCGATCTTTAAAACACCATCAACATAAACTAAATCTATTATTTCTATTAAAAAAAAGCCGACTGTAGGAACAGCCGGCTTTTTTGGGTTAGGAGGTTATTACAACCTTATTACTTAATTCGCTTCTCAGCTGAATCTAATAATTCCTGTAATTTTGCAGAAGGGTCTGCGAACTTACTCAGAAAGATCATTGCAGCAATAACATAAGGTTTGAAACTAGCTTCTTTATACAGTGGTATTCGATATCTTTCGAATACAGAAGCTGCTACTTCCCCCTCTTCACAACTCACACCAGTGATATCTGCTGGGAGACAATGCATGTAGAGAGCTTTTCCATCTTTAGTCGTAGCCATGAGTTCTTCAGTACATTCCCAATTTTTGAACTGTGCATTCTGATCAAGACATTTTTTCTCAAGACCTTTGAGTTCGTCAAACTTTCTATCTTCAACAAGTTGTGTTCTCTCTTCCATAACAGAGAAAGGTGCCCAACTCTTTGGATATACGATATCTGCATCTTTGAAGGCTTCTTCCATACTTTCTACTCTCGTGAATGATCCACCACTCTTTTCAGCATTAGCTTTTGCGATCTCTTCCATCTCTGGCATCACGTTGTAACCTTCTGGATGAGCAAGAACTACATCCATTCCCATTCTGGTGAACAATCCGATGATTCCCTGAGGAACAGAAAGAGGTTTACCATAGGATGGGGAATATGCCCAAGTCATAGCTATCTTCTTTCCTTTAAGGTTTTCGGCTCCACCCAATTCATGGATGACATGAAGCATATCAGCCATAGACTGTGTTGGATGGTCGATATCACACTGAAGGTTAACAAGAGTTGGTCTCTGTTCAAGGACTCCATCTTTGTTTCCCTCTTCAACAGCTGCAGCTACCTCTTTCATGTAGGTGTGACCTTTTCCGATATACATATCATCTCTGATACCAATGACATCAGCCATGAAGGAGATCATGTTCGCCGTCTCTCGTACAGTCTCACCATGTGCGATCTGACTCTTACCTTCATCTAGGTCTTGAACTTCAAGTCCTAACATATTACAAGCACTTGCATAGCTGAAACGTGTTCTTGTGGAGTTGTCTCTGAATAAAGAGATTCCCAATCCACTATCAAAGACTTTTGAAGAGATATTATTCTCTCTCATTCCTCTGAGAATATCAGCTACAGCGAATGTTGCTGATAATTCATCATCACTCTCTTTCCATGTATGAAAGAAGTCATTCAGATACATATCCTTTGTATCTAGTTTACTCAGCTTTTCGATCATGTTCTTAATTTCAGTTTTTTCCATATTTTTTCCATCCTCCAACAAACGGTTTTTAGTTTTATCATACTCTAAACTTCTTAGTATGTTATTTATATTTTTCCTAGAGCTCTCAAAACCTTCTCAGGTGTGAAAGGCCATGTTCTCATCCAGACCCCAACAGCGTCATAGATAGCATTAGCAATTGCAGGCGCTGCTCCATTACAGCTGATCTCTGATACTGATTTACTTCCAAAAGGTCCATAGGGATCATCGGTAGGTATTAATACAGCCTGAAAATCTTCTGGGAGTTCAGATATCATCGGTACTCCATAATCTCTGAGTCCTATGGTCTGACATACGCCGGTATCATCTAGTATCATATCCTCATAGAGTGTATGACCTATCGATTTGAAGCTTCCGCCATAGATCTGTCCCAAAGCTAGTTCAGGATTGATCGGTGTCCCGCAGTCCTGCAGAGCATAGTACTTATTTAGTGTGATCGCTCCAGTCCTCTTATTGACAGAGACCTGACAGAAATGAGCTCCATAAGGGAAGGCTGAATCTTCAGTAGTGAAGGATGCATAGCCCATTAGCTGTCCAGTGCCAAGTCCTGCTTGGGTATCTTGGGCAAGTTGCCAATAGGAGATCTCTTTCCCACTCTTCGAAACGACCTTTCCTGGTGTCTGCACTGAAAGATTCTCCATCTCTTCTTCAAGAGAGTGTGCAGCAGCATCTAGTATCTTAGTTCTCAGGTCCTCTGCTGCCAGCATTGATGCACTTCCAGAGAAGAAGGTACCACTCGAGGCATAAGCACCCGTATCAAATGGTGTATTATCAGTATCACCTGAGAGGATCGATACTTGATCCATCTCGACGCAGAGTACCTCTGATGCAAATTTAATTGAAACAGTATCGAGCCCAGTCCCAAGATCTGCGCCACCTGAATGAAGCATGAAAGTACCATCAGCGAGCATCTTGATATCTGCACATGAATGGTCAAGCCCCGGTAGACCGGATCCTTGTTGTATGAGGGCTACCCCCTTACCGATAGCTACATCGGGATCTTCTGATAACTCTTTCTTCTCCCATTCGATCATCTCTGACCCTATAGTGAGAGCACCTTCTAGACCACAACTCTTCACAAGAGCAGGAGTCCCCTCTCGTCCTTCTCCGAGACATCGGAGGATCTCTAACATCGATCCTTCACGTACACGATTGTTCTCAAGGACATCAAGTAGATCAAGTCCTAGTTCCGCCGATAGTTCACCCAAGGCTGTCATGAGTGCATAACTACCTTTTGGTGCCCCATAGCCCTGATATGCTCCCGTGGGGGGTATATTGCTATAGTATGTTGTCACATCGAACTTCATATTGTCACAAAGGACTAATGGCAGTGATTTTGAACAAGCATTCATAGGAACAGTGAGACAATGGTTACCGAACGGACCAGTATTTGCTCTGACATCCATATAGACTGCTGTTAACATACCATCTTTCTTTGATCCAAGTTTTACGGTGATTCTCATAGGATGTCTCGTACTATTCCCAATGAACTCCTCTTCACGTGAATAATGATAGAGGACAGGTCTTCCAGTCGTATAGGTCGCATAGGCAGTGACATCCTCTAAAAGGATATCCTGTTTTGAACCATATCCACCACCGACTCTCTCTTTGATGACATGGATCTTATTCTCACTGATCCCAAGAGCAGCGGCTACTATTCTTCTCAGATGCCATGGGACCTGTGTTGAAGCATGGATAACTACTCGGTCATTATCCATCTTCGCATAAGAGATATGTGTCTCAAGTGGTGTACATTGAATCTGTGAGGTCTGATAAGTCCTTTCAAGGATCGTTTCAGCCTCTGAGAACCCTAATTCAATATCCCCGATCCCACCGTGTGCTCCAGCTGCGATATTCTTATGTGAATCTGCATGGAGTGGGAACTGATAGATGACCTTTCCATCTCGACTATCTGAACTAGCATTATATGCATCGAGATCATCAGGAGCACCTACAACATATTCGACTATACCATTCTGAACGATTGGTGCATCTTCTGCCATCGCCTCTTCAACCGTGAATATAGGTTTGAGTACTTCATACTCGACGTGAATCATATTGAGAGCTTCTAATGCGATCTGTGGGTTCTCAGCAACGACAGCGGCGACTCGATCACCTACGTGCCTTACCTTCTGATTGAACATCCTGCTGTCATAAGGAGAAGGTTCAGGAAATCCCTGCCCTGCTGATCCATAATAGACATCAGGACAGTTCATATAGGTTATTACAGATACGACGCCTGGTAACTTCTCAGCTTCACTGATGTCGAGTTCTGTGATATAGGCATGGGCATGTGGAGATCTTAGCATCTTCAAATAACATGCTCCAGGATCTACCATATCCTCTACGAAGGCCTTCTGGCCTGAAACCAGTTTAGCTCCATCGACCTTAGGTCTCACTTTACCAACGATACGTAGATCCTCTCTGAACTCAGGAGCGATCACAGTCTTATGATTCTGATCATTCAATCGTTCTTTAGCAAGATCTACTGCAATAAAGAACTGTTGGTATCCGGTTGCCCGGTTAAAGAGACCTGATAAGGCATCTTTGATGTCATCTTTTGTTGGATCTTTGATCCTATCGAGGAGATCTGTGATCAGAAGTGCTGCTGCAGGAGCATTATATGCAGACTGAACGACACCTGCATCGATCATTGCCTGCTGTACCACACTGAGACTTCTCCCTTTCATTAAGGATTCGGGTGTGACAATAGCTTTGCCCTCCACCTGTCCAAGGGTCAGCAGGCTGGCATAGACAGGTATACTATTCACAAGGATCGTATCACTTCCTGCGAAACCTTCTGCATCGTCACTGTCACGAACAGAGATATAACCCTCTTTTTTTAGCACTTTCTGCAGATTGTCACCTGCATTTCCAAAAAGCTCTTTGTTAATTCCATTTATCGTACAAGAGATCTTCATGCTTACTGACCCCCCTTCGCTTCATTCATCAAATCTTCAATAGTGATACCCACCAGATAGTGTTTATATTCTGCACTACCCGTGATGTCCGAAGGTGGACTGATCGCCCGTTTCACAGCCTGTAGACATTGTGTCTCACCTTGTAGGTCTCTGTTCATCACACTCTGTTCGATATCTGGAAGTCTTTTAATGCCACATCCTAGAGATCCTACAGCGATTCGAACATCTGAGAGAATACCATCGTGAACCTCTGCTCCGAAGGATATCAAAGCATCCGGAGTTCTCTGTACAGTACGAGAGTAGCGTCTTGTTTTAACGAATCGATCCTGTTTTTTAATGAAGATCTCAGTAATACAGGAACCCTTGAAGTTGTCAAAATTCTCAACAAACTCTCTGATAGGGATATCCTCTCTGATAATCTCACCTTTTTGATCAATATCGACGGTATGGATCCTTGCTTTAGCTGCGATACAGGTAGGTAGGAGATATGAGTCATCCCGACAGGAAGCAATATTCCCACCGATCGTAGCCATATTCCTCAGAGTCCTAGATCCTGCGAATCTTGCAGCATCCTTGATATATTCAGGGATGACTACTGAATCGATCAGCTGTTGAAGAGTTACCATCGTTCCGATGGTTATACCCTCTTCAGTCACTTTGATCTCATCTAAAGCGAGTTTCTCCATACTCAAACCGATATAGGATCCATCAGTCAAGGGAGAACCCATTCTATTTATCTCTGTTCCTCCAGCAACGAACAGACTCTTCATCCCGAGTTCTGCTCTTCGCTCAAGGAGTTCTTCAAGTGAATTACTGATGATAAGATCTGTAAGCATCTCTTCCTCCGTACTATTTAGACAAATTCATGATGCGATCTGCGGCCGCATTACCCTTCGTAGCTAGCTCCTCTTCAGCGATACCAACAAGTTCTCCATTATCTACAACGACTTTCCCCTGTACGATAGTATATGCGGTACCGTGGTTGAAGCCTGTGAATATGAGGGCTGCTAATGGATCTGATAAGGATCCTGCATACTCAAATGAGCTTATATCGAAGATCGCTGCATCTGCAGCATACCCCTCTTCAAGCTTTCCTACTCCATCAAAATGTAGCAGTTCAGCACCATTCTCAGACGCCATCTTGAAGATGTCTTTGGTTCTGATCGCATCACTCCCATATTTTACTCTCTGCAGAAGCAGAGCATTTCTCATCTCTCCAAGAAAATCTGATGAGTCATTGGATGCAGAGCCATCTACACCTAGGGCAACATTGATCCCCATTGGGAGCATCTCATGCACTCGGCAGATACCTGATCCAAGTCTCATATTCGAAGATGGACAGTGAGCTATATGCGTATGGGTCTCTTGTAGTAGTTTCAATTCATCATCATTGAAGTGTATCCCATGTGCATAGAAGACATCATCTCCGACGAATCCACATTCTTCCATGAGAGCTAAAGGTCTTTTACCATATGCCTCTACACAGAAATCATTCTCATCAATAGTCTCAGCTAAGTGAGTATGTATTGATACGCCATATTCTCTTGCTAGTTTCACCGAATCCTTCATGAGACCCTTTGTCACACTGAAGGGGCTACATGGTGCTAGGACGATCTTTCTCATGGCATGAGAAGAATCATCATGGTATTGTTGTATTACTCTCAGACTATCTTCAAGGATAGTCTTCTCACTCTGTACGACTGAATCTGGGGGGAGGCCTCCATCTTTCTTACTGAGAGACATCGATCCTCTAGTAGGACTGAATCGCATACCTAGTCTATCTGCCGCACTGAACTGGACACCCATCATATCGGCAGTGAAAGTGTTGGGATAGAGGTAATGGTGGTCAGTAGAGGTTGTACATCCTGTCTTCAATAATTCTCCCATAGCTAGTAAAGAAGAGTAGTAGACAGCATCTTCGTCAATATATTTCCATACTTCATACAGATGTAATAACCAATGAAATAGTTTTGCATCTTGGACAGCAGGAAGATTCCTCGTCAGTGTCTGGTAGAAGTGGTGGTGAGTGTTAACAAAGCCAGGTACTACCACGTGGGTAGAACAGTCGATCGCACGTGCACCTTCAGGGACAGTGATCTCTTTCGCTATTCTTTTCACGACTCCATCTGCCATAAGCAGATCATATCCTCTCAGGGCCTCTTTCTCTGATGAGATGTGCAGGTAAAAGATGTTCTTAAGTACAACAGTATTCATATTAGTTCTCCATGATTAATGATTCAATATACTGATCTAGTAGATTGAGAGAGACCTGCTTTCTATAGACAGCAGTAGATCTCTGATCATCAATTGGCTGAACCATCGCCACATAGTCGGGGCGAATCTCAGAATATAGCTCCTTCAGCTTTTCAATGGATAATCCGATGAATTTTTTTTCAGACTCAACTGAACGGACTACAGTCGGACCAACGGCTCCGAAAGATAGTCGAATATCATCTATGCGGCCGGCTTTGATACTTGCCAGTCCACAGAAGGATAACTTGGATAATGCGTTGGCCTTTCTCGTGCCAACCTTTCGATACAAGGTATGAGTGAATCTCTCGACCGGTACCATGATAGATGTCAACAGCTCATCATCTTCCAAGTCCTTACGTCCAGGACCTGTGATGAACTCCATGAGTGAAAGCTCACGTGAGCCATGTAATGATGTCAATTCTACCCGAGCATTCAATGCATAGAGTACACTTATCGTATCTCCAGCAGGTGATGCATTACAGATATTCCCTGCTACGGTCCCAAGATTCCTTAAAGCAGGTGCTGCCATCTGACTGACAGCTAATCTCAATACTTTAGGAACATCTGAGCAATTTTCTACTTCTGATAACGTAGTACCTGCACCGATACGGATCTCTTTAGGTTGTACATCAATGAACCTGATCTCTTTGAGATGGTTGATGAACATGACAGGCCAAGGAAAGTCAGGTTCTGTTCCAGCCCAACTTCGGAATCTGACCATAAGGTCCGTACCACCTGCAAGGGGAATAGCATGCTTCTCTTTTCGAATCTTCAGTGCAGCTTCAAGGGTCTCAGGATGATATGTTGTTACCATATGCCTTCTCCTCTTTCAGAAGCCAACTGAACACCTTTGATGATCATGTCATATCCAGTACATCTACAAAGATTGCCCGAAAGCCCAACTTTGATCTCATCGATATTAGGATGAGGATTTCTTCTCAGAAGTGCTGCACCTGCCATAACCATACCTGGTGTACAGAAACCACATTGTACTGCTCCTGTATCAGCAAAAGCCTCTATGATACATCTTCCCTCATCACTATCTCTAAGACCCTCAAGAGTCTCGATCCGACAACCGGATACTGTCCCTATTGGTATCATACAAGAATTGACGAGCAGACCATCTTTGAGTACAGAGCATGCTCCACACTCACCTTCTCCACAGCCCTCTTTGACTGCAGTCAATCCGAGATCCTCACGTAGGATATCAAGGAGCCTAGTAGCTCCAGTAGTATTCACAGTGATCTCTTTCTTATTTAGAACGAATGTAATATCAGTCACGATTCTTAACCTCCATGATGTATTCAGGAGTAACCGGGATCTTATAGACCTTCTTACCGATAGCGTATTCGACAGCATCGGCAAATGCTGATGCTCCACCGTCAAATACGAGCTCTCCTAAACCTTTGGCGCCAAAGGGCCCATTCTCATAGGGATTTTCGACAAGCTGACTGCTCATCATCGGAAAATCCATCGATGTCGGTATGATGTAATCAGCCAGCGTATTCTGCTGGAATCTACCATCTTTATAATCAAGTTTTTCGAGGGATCCATACCCAAGAGCCTGTATCACCCCACCGTTGACCTGACCATGGACGATCATCTCGTCTATAGCCACACCTACATCATGAGCGGTCCAGATTCCCTTGGTGTCTACTTCTGCAGTAGCAGGATCGACTTCTACTTCGATAGCACATACCCCCCACCCATAGGTAGGATAGGCATCACCCTGTAACGTAGCTTGGTCCCATTCACATCCTTCCGGATGTATATAATTCACAAGGACTTCGACCTCATCCTCCTCATCCCATCGCTCTTTGAGCTCTAAGGATGCCCGTTCGACCAGCTTCCCGACGACCATAAGTGATCGTGAGGCAACCGTAGGTCCTGAGTTAGGGACTTTTGAAGTATCGGGATTATCACAGGAGATATTCTCGATCGAAATACCTAGTACATGTGCTGCGATCTTTGGGAACGTAGTCTGAAGTCCCTGCCCCATCTCGACATTAGAGAGGAGGATCTCAACTTTACCATTCCCATGTTTTAGCATCTTTAGTTTTGCTTTGATGATATCCTTTTCACCATTCCCGGTGAAACCAGCTCCATGCTGGTAGAAGGAGAACCCGATTCCTTTTCCTGAACCTGGTGTGTACTCATTGAGTTTCTCTACTATATTTCCAGCCTCATAGACCTTCTCTAATAACTCATCAAGCTTCACAATATCATGCATGATACCATTGGTGATCGTCGTATCACCTTTCTTCATGAAGTATCTTTTCTTATACTCGACTGGTGAGATCCCTAGGTTCCGCGCAATATGAGACATATGCATCTCTGCAAGGAAGATACCCTGAGGAGCACCAAAGCCTCTAAATGCGTCTGATGGGAAGGCATTAGTCGCAACAGATCTACCATGAACTTTCACATTCTTGATATCATATACACTGTTGATCGAGAAGATAGCTCGCTGCAATACGATATTCGAGCAGCTCATGTAGGCTCCGGCATTGATGGTCACATCAACTTCCATAGCTACGATATTGCCCTCAGCATCCACACCTGTTCTAAATCTACCTCGACTAGGATGTCTTTTAGCAGTGAAACTCAGATCTTCTTTACGATCGAATACGACCTGGATCGGTTTCCTGATAACATCGACGGCTACAGCCAAAGGGGCTGCGATGATATCTGGAAAGTGCTCCTTCCCGCCGAAGGCTCCGCCTGTGGTTGCCTGAATGATAACGATATTATCCTGTTCAGTATTGAGGACTGGAGAGATCGCTTTCTTGATATAGAAAGGGCACTGACTCGAAGCTACGATGATATATTTCCCATCTTCGTAGTACCCTACAAGCCCTTGGGGCTCCATATATACATGTTCTTGATACCCTGTGTTGATCTCCTCTTCGAAGATCGTAACAGCTTTAGAGAAACCTTCCTTCACAT
>CAZLZY010000049.1:0-1933 GCA_964564075.1 uncultured Spirochaetales bacterium | reverse complement strand
ATCACCTTTGTTCAGGAGAAAGTCACCATAACAGTTATCATCACCATAGATCTTACCACTCTTGAGTGCTAATCCCTCATCGATGGTAAAGGCCTCTTCAAGATCCTCATATTCGATAGATATCGCATCTTCAAGATCTAGGAGTCTCTGTCTATCTGGTCCAACGAGCATACCAACAGTCTCACCATAGAACATGACCTCATCTTTTACGAAGACAGGCCAGTCATTGTTTATCTGCTGAATCTCGTTCTTGCCACCAGTAGGTATATCTTCTTTAGTGATGAAGAAATAACCTTCAGGAAGTTCTGGGCATTCTATTGTTTTGATTCTCGCATGAGAGCGTAGTGCACGAACCATCCGGCCGTATTGAAGATCCTCAAAATTCATATCTGAGATATACTTCGTAATACCGCCGGCTTTATCAAATGCATCTACTCTGCGGATAGAATCACTTATTCTTTTTTTCATAGGATCTAATCCTCCGCAATGAATATACTAATTTTTCCCTTCTAACGAATAGGGAAGCATTGCATAAAATGCTGAACAGATCTCAAGGTCTGCCACTCGGTTGATCTCGTTAGGAGCATGTGCCTGATTCTCATCTCCAGGACCGAACCCGATCGCAGGGATCTTATGTCTACCTGTTGTTGCTACACAATTCGTTGAGAAAGTCCATTTGTCAACTACAGGGTCTTTTCCATAGAGAGCTTTAAAAGATTCTACACCTGACTGAACGAGGTAGTGATCTTCTTCGATCTTCCATGTTGGGAAATAGAGTTCCTGGCCGTAGTCAGTGTCTTTCCAACCACGTTTTGTATATTCTGGCATGATCACATTGATTGAATCTTCAGATTCACCGATTGCTTCTGACATATATTTCTTAACCTGTCCGATAGCGAGTTCTGCATCTTCACCCCAAGTCAATCTTCTATCTAGATAGATCATAGCCTGATCCGGAACTGCACACTGTGAAGGGCCCTTAACATCAATCTGAGATACTACGATAGTTCCTTTCCCAAGAAAATTATCATCATCTGGCTGAAGATCAATGTTGAGTTGTTCGATCGCAAGACAAGCTTTTGCAGCTTTGTATGCGGCACTTACTCCACGTTCTGGAGCTGAACCATGTGAAGATACACCCTTGATGAAAGCCTGGATCTCCATTCTTCCTCGGTGACCTCTATAGAGCTGACATGATGTAGGTTCTGTTGATACGACGAGGTCTGGTTTGAAACCTTCCTCTTCGATCAAGTATTTCCAACACATCCCATCACAATCTTCTTCCATGACGGTGAAAGCGAAATAACAGCTGTATTCACCACCGTATCCAAGTTCTTTGAGGATTCGTCCTGCAGTGATCATTGATGCCGCGCCACCCTTCTGGTCTGAAGTCCCTCTTCCCATAATAAGACCATCTTTGATAGTCCCGCAGAAAGGATCGAAGGTCCACTGGGTAGGATCACCGACTTCAACGGTGTCGATATGAGCATCAAAAGCTATCTCTTTAGGTCCGAAACCCACTCGACCGATCACACTTCCTAGTCCATCGATCCTTACCTCATCGAACCCAGCCTCTTCACAGAGTTTTACGATAAGTCTACATACTTCCTCTTCCTGGCTACTGTATGATTTTGCCTGTACCATCTTTGAAAGGTTGATCGCTGTGTAATCTCGGTACTCTTTAGCTTTCTCTAAGATCTTGTTCTGCATATCCATATTGAAAATTCTCCTAATAGTTAATAATTATATATCTCACAAGTGAATAAACATTCACTTAAGTTCTTATGTCAAGGAATCAACACGATCCCATACTGCTTTTGCTTGCACTGCAGCATCTGCATAAATCTTCTCTACATCAAATGGGAACTCTCGGTTCTCCATGACGAACTTACCATTTACCATAACACTGTTCACACTTCCTGAACCAAATCCG
>CAZLZY010000048.1:0-11659 GCA_964564075.1 uncultured Spirochaetales bacterium | reverse complement strand
GCCATGGTAGATCCTGCTGAAGCACCATGTATGGCAGGCAGGATCAATCCTGCGAGTAATCCGACTAGAGCAGAAGCGATTACCGGCCCATGGCCTAGGATCACATTGACTACATAGGTCACATAGGCTCCTGTGATCGAATAGATCACTAGTGATACACCAAGTTCTAGACTAGGGACCTCTACATTGATCACTGCTGAACCCAATACAGAGAGAGAGAATATGGTCCCTGCGAATGCAATGGTACCAAGCTTCCCACCGAACCCTTTACATACCGGTTTTGTGATGGTGAAGATGATCGCTGAGAACACCCCAGCTAACAGTAACTCTTCATAGGAGGAGAAGACCAAAGATGAGGCCATTCCAACAAAAGAGCCACAATAGGCAGCAGCAGCATACTGGGGAAAGATGATGACAGCGGTCATCCCGACGATAGCGGAAGCTATCACTCCACCATGACCGATCTCAATACTGATGAAATAGGTGATCACCGACCCGATGATGACCGCAGCGATCTCATAGAGCGATTGCAGATTCCAATAGTATTTCCTGAGAAGAGGTTGGTGGTACTCACGTTTTGCATCAAGGGAGATCTCATAGATGAAACCAACGAACATGATAACCTTGAGTATGATGATGATAGGATGAGATCGTAGGGATTCAATACCACTTAGGATGTAGAGCAGGGAGACCGTCGTAATAAGGATAGTGAACCCGATGATCAATATGATTCGTTCGATCCTCATAAGCTGAGTATACCATACAATATAGTAGGTCTATACCTTTACGGGTATATATTGTTAATCATACTATTCATTATACCATTTCGGGTATATTATTGATTTCATTCTTGACTTTCATACCTGTTCGGGTATACTATTTTAGTATGGAAGCGAAACAGACACAAGAACTTATAACCTTTGTAAAAGAATGGAGAAAAAGAACGGGGTTATCCCAAGTTGACTTAGCGAGAAAAGCTGGGGTTGGTCTACGTTTTGTCAGAGATCTAGAACAGGGAAAACAGACTCTTCAAATAGAGAAAGTCAATCAGGTCCTTTCTCTTTTTGGAGCCAAGTTGGGACCGATCATCAACTCTCCATTAAAGGATAACCATGAGTAGAGAAGCTTATATCTTTTATAAAGACCACTTTGCAGGACTTCTGATAGAAGATGAGACAGGATATACCTGTCTCCTATGATCGCGACTATCTTGATAGTGTTGATCCTCTACCCATCAGCCTGACGCTACCCCTCCAAGAACGCCCCTTCCATACTACTATCTTCTTTCCCTGCTTTGATGGTTTGATCCCAGAAGGGTGGCTTCTCTCAATAGCCTCAGAAACCTGGAAGATCAATCAACATGATCGAATGGGCCTATTATTAGCCTGCTGTAGAGAAACTATCGGAGCCGTTTCTATTAGACAGGCTCGAAAGGGATCAGTATAATGAAACAGAGTATTATCACTCTACCGAATAACAGATGTCTTGTCTGTAATGAACCACTTGAAGCTCCTACGAGTGACCCAACAGAAATGTACCATAATCGATGCAGTACCATACTATTTGATTCGAAAGTACCTCCAAACATACCTTATACAAGGAATGCTTTTTCAAAACTAGCGAAAACCACTATTGAAAACCATGTGACCATCCCAGGAGTACAGAAGAAATCATCCATGACAAAGACAGCGTTAGCCAATTCAAACAAGCTGACTTTCCTAGATTATTCTGGACGATATATAGTCAAACCCTCTTCAGATACATATCAGGAACTACCTGAGAATGAGGCCTTGACTATGCATCTTGCAAGACTTGTTGGGATCAAGACAGTTCCTTCCGGTTTAGCAGTACTAAAAGATGAAGAGCTTGTTTATATCACAAAAAGAATCGATCGAACTAACAACGGCCCTATCCATATGGATGATTTCTGTCAATTAAGTAGTAGCTTGACAGAGGATAAGTATAAGGGTTCTATTGAACAGATCGGGCGTATCATCCAAGCATATTCTGCACAACCTGGTCTTGATATGGTACGATTACTAGAGTTGGTGATTTTTTGCTTTCTGACTGGTAATGGGGATATGCACTTGAAGAACTTTTCTCTTATCCATGAACCGTATCTACACCTCTCACCGGCTTATGATCTGTTGAACACTCGCTTAGTCATACCAGAACGTATAGATAATGAAGAGTCTGCTTTGACAATCCAAGGGAGAAGACGAAAATTAACCACGGAGAATCTCTATGGGCTAGGGAGTGATCTTTCCCTGACCACAAAACAGATCGATAATATCTTCACACATTTCTCACGCTCAGGACCTGTGATGCTTGAGACGATCAATCATTCCTTTTTATCACATGAATTTAAAGAGCGATATTGTAGAATCCTATTAGAACGCAGTGAGATTCTTCATCTTGCTATTAAGGAGTAACCAATGGTTATGAGCATATTCGAGATCATCATGCTTCTTTGTTTTGGCTTTGCATGGCCGACCTCTATCTATAAGTCCTACACCTCTAGAAGTAACTCAGGAAAGAGCCCGATGTTCCTCCTCATCATCATGGTCGGGTATGTCAGTGGGATCCTACACAAGCTCTTCTATGCCTATGATTTTGTGATCTTTCTCTATGTGATAAATCTGATCATGGTTGCGATCGACCTAAGTCTCTATCTACGTAATAGAAGACTAGAACAGATTAGCTAGTCTTCTTCACAACCTTCACCGTGAGTGCTACCGCAGAATTAGTTAAAGCCATGAAAAGTGGTAACAGTTGAATTCATCGAGAATGAAAAAACTCATAAACAAGAATTATCTATACAGATAGAGTTTCACTAGGGAGCTCATTTCTCTTGTCCAAAGAAAGACTGTAAGCAACAGGATCTACCAGTCCATGAACCAAAACCCCGAACATGGCGTCATAGGAATTTCTTCCAATACAAATATTTTATTCATGCTCGAGTACCTCGTATAATTTGCCCGGAGCATAAGGTTCATGTAGTAGCTCTCCCCTGGGGAAGAACTGGGTCAGGATTCACCCTTCTTATAGAAGCATACTTGATTCAGAGGGTCTCATTACTCTCTGTGAGAACTGTCTCACACATGGTAGATGTGCATGCTACATAAAAAACTCATACAATCCTTTGTCGGCATCTCCTCAACAGCGATAGGTATATTGTCTGCGATACGGGGTCATATATTAAAAAGGACTTCCTTGGTAGTAACTTATATGTTACTATCAATATATGAAAATCAAGGAATTTATTAGAGAAGATAAATCTAATCCTTACGAAAAATGGTTTGAAGGCATAGGTGAATATCGAATCAATTGGGGACCAGGCTACCGGATATATATAATTCAAGATGGATCAGAATTAATTATTTTATTGGGTGGGGGAACAAAAAAGACACAACCAGCTGATATTAAAAAAGCCAAAGAGTTATATGAAGAATATAAAACTCGCAAAAGGGGTAAAAGATGAGTAGTACAAGAGACTATAAAGAAACAATAAATGAAAGAGTAACATCAGATTCAGAATTTGCAGGTGCTCTTTTAGATGAAGCCCTTTCCTTATTTCTAAAAGGAGAGTCTGATGTGGCAAGATTAGTATTAAGAGATTTAGTGAATGCAACTGTGGGATTTGAAGAATTAGCTTCTGCAATCGAAAAACCTAGTAAAAGTTTGCATCGTATGTTATCTGCAAAAGGCAATCCTACAATGAATAATCTAACAAATATTTTTAAAATATTGAGCTATGAACTTAATGTTAATATAGAGGTTCATACAGTACCATTACCATAATAATCGGGTTATTCGCTAGTAAAGTGTAGGTCAGTGGGATCCTACACAAGCTCTTCTATGCCTATGATTTTGTGATCTTTCTCTATGTGATAAATCTGATCAGGGTAGCGATCGACCTAAGTCTCTATCTACGTCATAGAAGACTAGAACAAACTAGATAGACTTCTTCACTACCTTCACCGTGAGAGCGACAGCGGAATTTGCGAGCGCCATGGCACCGGCGAAGACAAAGAGTATCTCGACGCCCATATTCTGCCAGATGAAACCACCAGCTAAGGCGATGAAGATACTGATCAGGTGATCGATCGATAGACCTGTAGTGAGAGTAGCTGTCATCTCCTCACGTCCTTCACTAAGATGCTTCACATAGACACTACCTGCCATACTCGCATTCGAGAGCAGATTATCTAGGATGAAGACGATGATGACCGCAATATAGGCACCCTCAGGAGAGAATACATGGTGGGCAAAGCCATACACCATACAGACGAAGAAGAGGACTATGGTATCTCCTACCATGACCGCTTTATACCCTATCTTATCGATGACCTTTCCAATCAGAGGTGCTACGAAGATATTCAAAGCTGCACAGATCCCGAAGAGTGTCGCTATCACAGATGCTGATGCCCCATACATGAGGATAAGGACATAGGGACCAAAGGTAAGGAAGACCTGCTTTCGTGCTCCATAGAAACTCTGCAGCAGATAGTACTTCTTATACTTCTTATCGAAATAGAGTCGTTGTCGCTTGATCGTACCCGTATCTTGTTTCAACTTGAACGTGACGAGGATCGCAGCGATGACTAATATGATCACGATGATGAAGGCGATGTTATACCCCATCTTCCCTGAGACGAATAGGAAGATCAGAGGGACTATCAGATACCCGGCGACCTTCCCAATATTAAGCACACCGCGCAGTGAGCCAAGAGCTTTCCCCTCTTCTCCAGCTTCAACAGAATGTACTGCATAGGACTGTCGAACCGGCATGACGATATGAATACCGGCACTCCATACCATGAGCAAGAGGATCGCAGGGACTAGTCTAGGACCTACCGCCATGAAGCCCAAGACACCGATGAGGGCGATACCGTAACCGATCTGCATGATCCTATTCTCTGGTAACTTATAGAAGAGAGCTAGGATGACTACAAGAAAGAGTCCCGGCATCTCCCGGAAGAACTCCACAACGCCCCTATCAGCTTTTGAGACATCAAGAATATTCGCTAGATAGTTATCTAGGACTCCATGAAAGAGCGCTAAAGCGATCCCAAAGAGCAGAGTCGAGACAAGAAAGTAATAATAGTGGCGTTGTTGTTGTGTTTTCATATAACTACAGGATCCTATACCTATTGATGCCTAGTATCTAGTATACTATTTCAACCCTGAAGAGGGTGCTAAGTTCTCTGATTCTATATCTTTGAAGTAGTTCACCGTCCTCACCTTGAGTTCCAATGTGGCATCATCATCACAGACGATCATGGCCTTCTCATGCATCTGGATCACACTACAGGACCACATGTGGTTTATCCCCTCTTCAACAGTCTTCTGCAATGCAGTAGCCTTGTTATGACCATTGACTACGATCAGGAGTTCTTTCGAATCCATGACGGTCTGTACCCCGACTGTCAATGCAAGTTTAGGGACCTTATCAAGATCACCTCCGAAGAAACGAGAGTTAGCTACGATCGTATCATAGGTAAGACTCTTCACTCGGGTCCTAGAGGAGAGGGACGATCCAGGTTCATTGAAGGCAATATGACCATCAGGTCCTATCCCTCCAAGGAACAGGTCTATCCCACCTGCTTGCTTGATGCTCTTCTCATAGTTCTCACACTCTTTCTTCAGGTCAGCAGCATTGCCATTGAGAATATGAACAAGATCTTTATTGATATCGATATGGGAGAAGAAGTTCTTCCACATGAACGAGTGATAACTCTCAGGGTGATCTTCAGGGAGCCCAACATATTCATCCATATTGAAGGTGATGACATGTTTGAAGGAGAGCTCTCCGGCCTCATACTTCTTTATCAGTTGCTTATAGGTCCCAAGAGGTGTAGACCCCGTTGGAAGTCCTAGAACGAAGGGATCTTCGGCTGTAGGACCATAGGTGTTGATAGCCGCGGCTATATAGCTCGCAGCCCAATCTGAGATCTTCTCATAATCTGGTTGAATGATTAAACGCATGTCTTCTCTCCTGATTCTTTATTAATTTCGTTATACAGATGCAATAATCGCATCAAGACTCTTCAGCAGTTCTACTGCTGTCTTCTTCTTAGCTTCGAGTCGCTCCTGCAGATCCTTGATGAAACTGTTATCTTTTGGATCTCCATGGAGTATTCGGTACTCTGCATCTCTATCGCTCTGGTTCCCATTAAGACCATACCCTACTTTGGCAGTTTGAGCGAACTCTTTCTGTGCATCATACATCCTCATCTTGTCGAGCTCTTTCACCGCTTCGATCCACTGAGTCACCACATCTCTGATATCGCTCAAGGTAAGCTGAGAATACTCTTTACCCCGCTCTTCACAGATCTTCTTCATGACCCAGGCCCTCTCATATCCATGGAAGCTCTTATAGATCTCAGCGAAGCGACCATTGATCATCTCGATCGATCCAAGTGCCCCAGCTTCGATATCGCAGATGAGCTCATCGAGTGCAGCTTTGGGTGTGAGAAGTCCTGATATATCTAGCCACTGGCCTTCCCCCATCTCTGAGGATGGTCGCAATACCGTGAAAACCTTATCCGCTGTGATCTCATCACAGGTCCTCAAGTAGTTCACTACAATATTACCAAGATACCGTCTTATAGCCAGATCATAGTACTGAAGTCCCTTTTCTAAAGCAGACTTAGACATCTGTACCCCATTATAGAAATAGTTGATTGAGGAGTGACCTGCTAGTGATTGGATCTCTTTGAGTTTCTTCACACCACTATACACACGTTGGACCGTGTAGGGGGTAAGTAGATTGTAGATGATCAGATCATGAGGATTCTCCATCTTACGCTTATCGCGGTTCGGCCACTTACGTGAATCTCTGACCGTACCTACACTTCTTAAGTTCACTCCAGGGATCAAGAGGCTCTCACCATCATGCTCTATAAGATAGGAGAAGGGGAGATCTGATGTATCAGAGTTGTTATAGTGTCTGCCCATGACAACAGAGAAGGCTCCAACATGCATAGGAAAGAGCATATAGGAATCAGAGGCGGTCTTTGACCCTCGTTCTAAGATCCCCTGATGATTCGGTCCGAGCTTATAGAGGTGGTTACTCTGATTCGATCCACTCCCAGCATTCAAGAAGGAGACCAGTACTGCGATGAGTAGTGTTGATTTATGATGGCTGACCGTATTCGGGCCAGCAAAGATAGAACAGGCCTCTCCATGGAAACAGGCACAGTTGGCAAAGAAGACTGAGTTTTCCGCAGAGAACTGTTTTGAGAGTTCAACCGCCTGTCCAATATAACAGGAGTCGACGATAGCACCTTCAGTGACTCTTGCACCCTCTGCGAAGATGAAATCCTCAGCAACTACATCGTTTCCGACGAAGGTAGCATCCTCGCGGCAGCTATTGATCGTACCGTTATTGAGTTTAGCGACACTATTGATTCGTGCATAGGGACCTACTACCACATTACGGATCGGCCCACACCCGAAGATCTGAGCATGCGTACCGATCACGGCCCTATCTGATACCTGCTTCTTCACATAGGTATCGATCAGGGTCTCAAGTGAACTCATGAGCTCTAACTTATAACGGTATAGAGCTTGTAGGTAAGCTAGATGAGCTGACATGGAGTTGAAGATGGTCACTTCACGTCCACCACTCTCATTGATGACTGCGACCTTGACTCCATTACCGAAAGAGGACTCGCCCTCTACGATAAGAGAGGTCACCTCATAGATCACTACATAATCGCAGATGATATAGTTAGCTATATATTGGTCTACCTTCCTGATCAATACCTCATCACCAACATCGACATTATGAAGGGTGGCATTATAGATGCCGGTATTCACCGTCACCCCACCGGGTAATTCGATACTATCTCTATAGATCCCTAGGGTGATCTTTCCGGAGAATGTAGTCTTTCGTATCCTTGAAGGATCGAATCCATCTTTGACCATCACTGATGACCAGTCAGATGCTTCACATCCGTTTTGCTCTAGGTGTATTATCTCATGACTCGTAAGAGCTCTAAACATAGGATCCTCCATAACAGTAAATACTCATATAAGAGTACACTACAGATTGTCCCTATGCAATCAGGCCAACACAGTGTTTCCTATTATCTGGGCTTATATATAAGTTTCTTACTAAAAACTCTTCCTTGTAGCATGATTCATACTTTCAGATCAGTAGAAGGGGCTCCTCTCTATCATATCGTAGGGAATGTTGTCTCTAACCAATACTGGTACATCTTCTCCCCGGCACCGGTCATCACGAGTTCGAAGGTTGGTTGATCAATGAAACGTATCTGAAGATCCACCTCACTTGCAAGGTTGGACAAGGCTCTACACTGTCGTCTGATGATATATCCGGTATGAGTGAATAACTCACCCATATTCCCACCTAATACGATCTCCTCAGGATTGAATAGATCGAACAGGTCTGCCATCACCTCGCCGATCTTCAAAGCTGAAAGATCCACTCGGCTCACTACCTCAGTATCCCCAGCTTCATAACGTATAGCTACGGTATGGGCATATTCGATCGAACGTTTTGAGTTCTTGAGCTCTTCGAGCTCACCTAGGTCAAAAGCGATCGATTCTAATGTTGCGACAGTTCTGAGACACCCCTTGCCACCACATTTACAAAGCTTATCGACTCCTGATACTTTCAGATGGCCGAGCTCCCCTGCAAACCCATTGGTACCTCTATAGAGTCTACCATTGATCATGACCCCGAGTCCTATACCTTGGGTAAAGAAGAGGAATAATAGATTCTTTCCTGCGATATCATGATGGATCATCTGAGATAAGCCAGCAAGATTCGCATCATTATCAACGAGGATGATAGTGTCGGGAAATCGATCGATCAGGTATTTTCGCAGATTGATCCGTGCGAATACTGGGTTAGAACTTTGCAGGAGTACCCCAGTGTTTGGGTCATGTACTGCAGAGATCCCTACACAGATCCCCAACAAGTTTGCCTGCATAGCATCACATAAGGTATTCTTCCCTACTTCGATCTTATCAAGGATCTCTTCGATCGTATCCTCTGAGGAGACTTCGAACCTAATGAATTCTTTTAACTCATTTCGTAGATTTATCAGTCCCATATAGATGTGCTGAGTATGGTGGATATCGACGGCGAGGGTATAAGCTGCATCGGGATCAAAACTGACTTTTGCAGCTTTTCTCCCCCCAGTGGACCTGACATTCTCCGTGATACTAGCCAGCCCTTGGCTCTCTAGATCCGTACACATGTTCGATACTGAGGCAAAGCTCAGATTGACTATCTTAGATAGCTCTGATTTTGTCAGGTCTTCTTGTTTTCTTAGTTCTGCATAGATCTTAACTGCATTTGCGATCTTCACATCAATCGTAGTAGAGACTCTTTTCATGAAACTTTACCTCCGTTTGGGATTATAGCACTTTTACCTTTCTTTTGAATCTTTTGTTCATCTTTTGCATCAGAAACAGTGAATAGGATCGCAATCACTATAGCGATCATTCCTGTCACCATGATGATCGAGGGAGATTCTCCCGGGATGAACAACCAGCTTAAGACCGATCCAAGGGAGGGGATAAGGAACTTCCATAACGCAATATTCGATATCTTCACATGTGGCTGTTTTATGATCGTCAACCAGATCGTAACAGCTGCTGCTGATACGAAGGCAAGATAGACGATACTCATCAGGACAGGGATCGAGATCTCTACTGCTTCATTACTCTCAAAGAGTACGGCAAGGAGCATGACGATGACACCACCGATGAGAGTCTGTGCCGTACTGAGTGACAAGGAAGGGACCTTAGAGAGCTTCTTCTTGATGACAACAGCCCCAAATGCCGTTGAGAAGTTACAACTTAACAGCAAGAGAACCCCTATGAGCTCACTCCTTCCAGTAGATGACCAGGGATTTCTACTCAAGGCGAGGACTATGATCCCTATCAGTCCTATACACAGACCAATGATCTTCCGTAGGGTCAGATGCTCATCTTTGATAAAGATCACCGCCACAACAGAGGAGATCGCAGGAGAAGCACCGATGATAATCGAACCTAGCGACCCAGGGACTCTACTTAGGCCCAGATTGAAGGCACTGAACAAGAAGATGGTATTAAAGAACGATAGCACTACTACCCATCTCATATGACCCTTCAAGGGTGCGAAAGGATTCTTTCTGAGCACTAGCAAGAGCATCATCGAAGCGGTAAGCAGACGATACCCCGCGAGGTGCAATGGAGGGAGATAAGAGAGAGCATATTTTCCGCCGATGAAGGCAGAAGCCCATAGCACACAGGCTATGATCGCTCCAGCATAGACTATTCTATTACTCAGTTGTCTTTCCACGTATATTTCCTATGGTTTTCGCTGATTGATGATCTCAACCATAGCTTTATCGAAACCTGCCATCCCATCTACATGCAAATGCTGAAGATTCTCTAGCAGTTCTTGAAAAGTCACAGCAGAGATACCTTCATCATGTGGTATCTTCATCCCATCAAGTGCCATCAGTACAGCCTCTAAAGAGGTCTGGGTACTGACTGAAGTCTTGAACGCACATCCAGGTTTTGCTCCATCACATACGACCCCGGCAAGAGACTGGAGTACGATATTCATCGATTGTAACATCTGATCCTCATCACCGCCAGCACCCCAAACCAAGGAGGCCGCAACAGCGAGAGCTGAAGAGATGGCACATCCACACATAGGAGTGAGGACACCGGTATATTGCTTTATCTGATGGAGGAGGAGGATCCCTATAGTCGCAGCATGAGTGAGCGACCTGCCCTGATGTTCAGCAAGAAGGTCCCAACCATACTTCATACTCAGAAAGAACGTGATCCCATGATTTCCAGAGCCGCCACAGGCCATGATAGGGATATTCTTTCCAGTCATCCGATACCGAGTCGCTGCGGCAACAGCTATCTTAGCCTGAGAGATCCCTGCGGAGATGTGATCTCCGGTGTATTGCTGTAACAATGAGATATCTTCACTGAGAGTATCTACACCTAACCCTTGTGCAGCTGCTTCACTATTGATCAGGAAACCTTGCTCGAGGAGAGCTAAAGAACCCTCTTCGATCAGCTCCACGTGAGAAGTGATCCAGCCAAGAGAGTTTAGCGTAGGATCGATACTTCGATCCTTCTCTTTGACGAGTAGCTTATCTTCTTGAGTCTTCTCACCATTCACCGCAGTCCATTCGATCCGGTCATGGTGGGTATGAATCATGGCAGAAGAGATATCGCCATTCTTCCAACGGATAGAGGAGATGATCGTGACAGGATCGACATCATCTCTGACGAGGACTTTGATAGGGATACTCTTTCTGATCTCCGTTGCTAAGGCGATGAGATCTTTCGAAAGGTCCTGAAAGATCATCAACCCCTTTGACGTATCATTGACTGCTGCCCCAAGGCTGATCGCCATGGGGATACCCCTCTCTTTTGTCCCGGGTAGTCCTACAGCTACTGCGTTCTTATAGATGTTCACATCCATCTCGACTGTTATCGATTTGATCAATGAAAGTGGATCGTGAGAGACCTTCAGCATCTTTCCATACGCTCGGGTCGCTGCCGCAGTCGAGAGTCCTATAGCCGAAGGATCCGTACACCCCACGGTCGTGACGAGTTCTGCTTCTATGATCTTGATTATCTGATCAGTCGAAGAGTCTCTATATATATT
>CAZLZY010000047.1:6451-11685 GCA_964564075.1 uncultured Spirochaetales bacterium | reverse complement strand
ATAGATCTGTGAGGAGCTATCGAAGAAGTCGAAACTTCCATGCCGTAGATCATATGAGATTCCTCTCTTTGCATAACCAAGAGAAAATTTGAGTTGGTCCAATGTTACTGATGTATCAAAACCAAAGAGGTCAGGAGCAGTCATATTCGAGGTGTCATCACTGAAGTCATATTCAAATGATGTATTAAGTTGCATATTTACAAATCCATTGAAGGAGAAATGATCAGTATTGATACCAAAGGAGAGAAGAGCATCCAGATCAACAGCTGGCAGGTCTCCATAATTGGTAGTCAGCTCTTCATAGACTGCCTTTCTTCTCCAAGAATAATCTCTACCGAATAGATTTGGATCAAGTAATCCATGATCATAGGCCATGGAGAGCTCTGCAGAGAAGATCCCTTGCTCGAAATTAAGTCCAGCTGAAGCTAGGTAGTTATTGATCGCATCTGCCTGGAAACCTTCATCCATAATCATCAGCATAGAGAAGTCAGTAAACAGAGAGAGTTTCGTATCAGGGGAAGCTAAGATAGGTAAGGTCAGATCAGCGCCAGGGACTAAGATCATCTGTATCGCAGACGTTCCTGCTACAGCAGCTGACAGAAAAGTAATATCGGTGATAGCAGATAGGCCTAATTCAGCGCCATAAGCATGAGGTGCAGGTGAGACACCAAATCTAAGGGCCATCAATTGGGGGTTATCTATATCATTGATAAGGATTTCAGATTCAAAATAATCGGTATCTAGATGGCTATAAAGGCCAGTTCTTGTGATGAACGGGTTATCGATAGAAGTAAGGAGTTCTGAGATCATCGTACCGGTACCAAGCGTAAGATTCTCTTGATCAGAGATGAGTAGATGGTAAGGCTCATCGGCTGAGTTGATCTCCATATGATCGATGAAGGAGAGTGCTGATAGAGCAGTAGCTCTTATAGAATACATATCTGCTGTGATCGGATTATTGAAGATCCAGAATGGATTAGAGCCTGCTTCATGATACCAATCAGATGAGACGAAGGGGTTACCGTTAGTAACAACACCGATCCCCAAAGAGAGTTCGAAGTTCTCAGTATCAATCCCTGGATAGAGTTTAAAAGCGGTATAAGGGCCAGAACTGTAGGTATCGGTAGCTGAATCCATGAATGCTGTACTTAAGCTAAGGGTGAAGACTGAATCTTTATTCTCATCTTCTGTTATAACAGCCTCAGTAGTGATCTTTTCTTTCTTCTCTGTAGAGAATAGTTTGATATTCGATTCGATTGATAGGGTCGGTACGGTAGTTGGATCTGCTTCAAGGTAATCAGTCGTATCATATTCAGCTATATGGGAGTAGGTGACTTTAAGATTGATATCATCTAAGTCATAGGCTACTGAACCATAGAGTCTGTTTTCTGTTGAGAAGAGATCATAAGTCCCATTCATGACAGCATCGATCATACCATCTGCTGAATAACCGATCTCAGCAGCAATATTGTTTTGATGTGCATTCACTGAGATGTTCAATTGGTCTAATTCTAGATTTGGGATGAAAGATGTTGAGAGTGGTAGTCTGTAGGATATATCGGTACCGAAATTCTCTGTATCATATCCGAGGCTTGCATATGCAGTGATCTCAGTCTTTGTAGCGTCTGTGGCATGATCATCATACAATCCAATTATTTCAGATCGTCTCCACTGATAATCCTCGCCGAACATGTTCAAGGATAGATTGCCTCTATCATAAGCGCCTAATAGGGTATAGGAAAGATTACCTGCTGTCCCGTTGATCCCTGCAGATGCTAAGATATTCTTAATCTCGCCACCTGAGAAGGATGCATCGTATGCTATATCATCATCTTCTATGTTGAATACCATCATTCCTGTAGCATCAACGGTCAAGTTCAAAGAACTTTCTTCGGTGCTAAATATTGGTATGTTTAGATCCATTCCTGGTGTCATCAGGATCTTTGTAGGTCCAGTAGTTATATCAGCAAGAGCATAGAGCCCGATGGAGAAGGGGAAGCTTACCGGTAGTGGAGTTACTGCGAACCTTGCACCATAGAGTCTTGAATGGTAGATATCATCTATGATCAGTTCCTGCTGGTAATAGGGAGAGTTGATACTTGAATAGAATCCTGCTCTCTCTAAATATGGTGAATCAATCGAGGTCTGGAGACCACTGAGTAAAGTCCCATTTCCAAAGGTGATTTCAGCATCACGATCGAGACTCAGGTAGAAGATATCATCAGGATTGCCATAATACATATGGTCGATCAGTGATAATACAACAGTTGTGATATCTTCTATCTGTAGATAACCTGTAGCACCGCCACCGTAGTTCCACAGGTTATCACCCCTTGGTGAGTACCATGTGCTGACATTGAGTGGATTGCCATTGAATGCGACATATAATCTGAAACCAAGATCAAATCCTCCGATACTGATCTCGGGATAGAGAGCAACAGACACATAAGCATCTTCAGGGGATGAAGTCCCTAACTGGTGCATATAACCTACGCCAGTCGATATTCCTGCATTTATCTCAATTGGTTCTTTTTTTAAGTTATCTTTCTGCTCGACTTCAGCTACGATGGCAACTGGTTTGTCAGTTTCGACGTCGACAGTTTCTATATCCTCTCCCACTACAGGATCGGTAGAGATATTGCTGTCAATAGTGGCTTTAGAATCTTCTTCAGATTCCCCTGAAGCGACAGTAATAGAACTATTATCGGATACGGTCGTTTCTGTTGTATCTTCTTCGAGGATCAATTCGATATCCTGAATCATGACTGCTGGTTTCTGATCTGTGTCGATCTTGACTTCAGCTGGTTCTTCAGCAACAGCGACTTCAGTCACGGGTTCTGATTCAATAATCGGTATGGGAACCTCTTCATCTTCGACCATGATGATGATGTTTTCTTCTACCGGGAGTTGCACTGGTATTTCTACAATGAGAACAGGTTCTTCAGTTTCCGGTTCAGGAGCTGGTTCTTCTAGTGTTTCAGCAATAGCGATCTCAATTATCGGTTCAGTATCTAGTTTGATGGTTACATCTGATTCAGGATCTACAACAGAGGTAGGAGTGACTGCGATGCTTACTACTATCTCTGGCCTTTTATAGAAATTGATGGGAAGAGGTTCATTGACTAATTCTATCAGCTCTTCTTCTACTGAGACGACGACTCCAGCCGATATGGTATTATTGCTATCAAGCTCGACTGCATTCTCAAAAGATAGAGATTTAGCATTGGCTGCGCCATCGTTACTGAAGAACTGTTCATCAATACCGTCAATAAGAAGAGTGAAATCTCCAGTGGTGAATGAGTACTCATTATTCTTCGTCAAGAGAGATATAGGAACAGCACTGTCTGATACAGCTCTGACAGACCCTTTTAGAACGTAGACCTCTATTTTATCAACAGATAAGATATCGATCGCAACAATGGTATCCGGACCGACTCTCATCGCACCTTCTTCCAATGTGAGTTCTATCGAATCATCTCCTGTCTGAATGATCCAATCTTCTTGTAATACTGTTACCTCTTCTGGAACCTTCTGATAGAGTCCTGTAGGATTGAAGAACTTCACGTCTTCATCACCATTTATATGCGTTAAGAACTCTAAAGGAGCTGCTTCAGCAAATAATGAGGTGCCTAGAGATAATAGGATTATGGAGAGTAGTAGTGTTTTTACAAGTATCAGCCTAGTTTTTTTCATTGAGATCTCTCTTTATTACATATGTATAGGGTCCTTTCAAATATATGAAAGAACCCTATATTTTGATTGCTCAATTATATCCGCAAATAGCGGGTAAAAACAAGTGAATTAGTTATTTAAACCATGGAAGTTCGAGATTACCAGCTATAGTGATATTTGATGTCATCTCACTATTCTCGTCAAAGTCGAAACTTCCTCCGATCGTTGTTTTAAGCATACTGTACATGACTGTAGCATTCACTCCGATCGTTGCATTTGTTGTTGGGTTAAGTACTCCATCTAAGAATAGATCAAGTGAATCACCATTTAGAGCTCTTTTCTCATATGCTAGGTCGAAATAACCGAATGGAATGACACCTTCACCAAGACTGAAAGATGCTTTCATCTCTGGTGAGAGTATCTGGATCGCTCCTGCATTAGTTTCTAGCTTACCTGTGATGTTCAGGTTGAAGACCAACATCTCATCTAGCAACTCAAAACCCGCATTTGCATTGAGGAATGTGTTATCAGTAGGGATTCCATCTGATTCATAGGATACGGCTCGGTTGAGATCATACTCTTCGCTAAAATAGGAGGGGATGAACCCTTCTGTTTGAGGGAGGGTCACATCAGCACCATAGGTGACGAATCCAAGGATCTTACCTTTAGCACCGGCTCTTATTGCTGAACTCAATTCTTGATCAGGGATCTGCTGGAATGCATAATCACCATAAGCTGTTAGACTTAATAGTCCCATGTTAAGGATCGGCATCATCACATCGGCACCATACATCTGAACCATATCAGGTGCTACAGTGAAGTCACCGACTTCGGCATGTAGAGCAGGATCTCTATCTACTGCCATTGAGCCACCGAACTGGAGATTATGTAGCATAGGGAACTCTACGAATGCCAGTGGTCTGATATAGGCTCTACCACCAAGGATATCGAAGTTCGTAAGATCATTAGTGAAGGATTCGAATCCGATATAGGGGAATCCGATCAGTTCACCATCTACATCAACTTCTAGACCTGCGATTCTTAGGTCAGGTTGTAGTTCTGTATTCGAATATGCATCAATGAATATTCCAGTACCAAGCGTTACATTATCGAGATCTCCGATCTTAGCATAGAGGGGTTGTCCCTTATAGCCATAACGAACATATCTGAAGAGTGGCAGATAGAGAGCGGCTGCTGTCTGTGCCTTCTCAGCAAATGTGGAATCTCCGGTAAAATCAGGGATCCAGTCTTCAGTGAGGATCCTAGATTCTCCAAGACTGTATCGTATGATCGCACTCATTCCAAATCCGAAATTTCCAACTGAAATATCGGGGTTAAGGCTTACTCCGACAACATCTGCACCTTCACTCAGGTTATAATCAACACCGATATCAAAATCCATGCTGAAATTCTCTGCGGTCACGGTCGTTGCTGTGAACAGCAATAGGGTGACCATGCCTATCATAAATAATCTTTTTGTCATAATAATTCTCCCTGTTTCTAATATACAATATCCTAAGGTATAAAAAAATCCCTTTTTTATAGAAATATCTCTCTCATAT
>CAZLZY010000047.1:0-6441 GCA_964564075.1 uncultured Spirochaetales bacterium | reverse complement strand
CAATAAGAGCTCTATACTATATAATTAACATAACATATATAATAACATATATGAGAGTCAGTATGTTACAAGCAATAATACGATTAGATGGGATTATCTCAATAAAAGATACGATAAGGGTTGTCAATTCTGTGAATCAGAAGCTTAAGAACATGTTCTCCGTATCTGCCACTGAGGTAGATCTGCTTGATTCTCTACAATCCACCCGACTAGGCGTCGCTTATCTCATTCCTGATCCTCTGCATGGGCGAAGCGTATTGCAGAAGATCACGTTGTTTCTTGAGGATCAGATCCCAAGGCAGCTGTATGCTGTGGAGTTTCATCTCGAGGAACCCGAATGCTGAGTTTATGAGCTTTATAGATATGTTCTCGTGTGAGTTTGTCGATCTGTGACAGATCTTGAATGATCGGTTTGATCTTAGATCTAATATTGGTCTGATCATATGGACATACCGGTTTTACGACGGGAAGAGCATATGCTTCACCGAGACGACGTGTCACATGTTCTCTGACTTGGATCATAGGTCTGACGATATAGAGTTTTCCATCGAAGAACTCCTGAACGGGCAACATCGTGGAGAAGTTGCCTCTGAAACAGATGTTAATAAGGCTTGTCTCGACTAGGTCATCTAGGTGATGGCCCAATGCTATGATCTTAGAACCTCGTTTTGAAGCCTCCTCGAAGAGGATCCTTCTTCTATTACGAGAACAAAAATAGCAGTTAAAGTCTTTATCATAGGAGTCGTGGAACATATGAGCGTCCACAGAGGTGAAGGAGATATTCAGCGCATCAAAGAATTTTTTCAGCTCTTCTACCTTCTGCTCTGATACAGGGAACTCTTTCCAGTTGATATGAAGTGCCTCTAGCTTATAATCGATAGGTAGCCATTTCCGTCTTAAGGAAAGAGCCAAAGCAAGTGCAAGAGAATCCTTACCTCCTGAGATACCTAGCAGTACCGTATCACCGTCAGCTATCATGGAAAAATCATTGATACCCTTACCGGTCTTCTTGATGAATCTATGTACCCATGGTGGAATATCTCCGGCAACGAGGTTCGAATAGGGTAGCTTGTCCATGTAACATCCTTTTAGTTAATCGAAGAGGTCGCAGATATCGTCCTGATCGATAGAAATATCTTCGGGAATAAATATTCTAATATTTGTCAGGCTTTTAGTAAATCGGTCAATGACCGACTTGGTGAAAACTGGACCAGATTCTAAGAAGGATAGGGGGGTCCCATCAGGTGAGATCACCTGAACCTCAGTCTCTAAGGAGATATGTTCAGGAATATCGATGATGATCTGCCATGGAGAGAGATTCCTATGTGTGCGTCTTTCGATTCTTCTTCTCAGTGACTCTTCGAGTTCGAATCGGGTATCATGATCTCTCAGATGCGATAGAGATCCACTAATCTCATCTGAAGTCAAGGTTAGAGCTGGGGTGAAGAGTTGATTATCATTGACCATGTCGATGACTTTGAACGGATCATACGAGCGAGATCTGAGAAGCTGTATGAAGCCTGCATCGTCAAGACCATAGAGGTCTGATGGTGCTATCACAGATTCGTTGAGACCAAGGCATAATGCTTTACGTATCATGGCAGTGGCTGAACGTACTGATTTATTCCAGTAGATATTTCTATACATGAGATATTTAGAGAAGAGAAGGTGCTCGATAGATCCTATTCCCTGTTGAAGTATACCAAGTCTACCCTCTTGAGTGAGTCTGATCTTCGTGAGGATGAAATCAACATCCTGCAACCCGTAGGGGACGCCGCAGAAGAATGCATCACGGTTGAGATAATCAAGTTTATCAGGATCAAGGGTTCCCGAGAGTAGTGAGCGATAGATACCGATCTCTTGTGAGGGGTGTTCGATCGAATCATCAATGATCGCGGCCACATCCAATGGGGACGCCCCGATATCGCCTTCGATCACCGCATAGAGTTCTTTCTGATTAAGTATCAGATCAGCGGCAAGAGCCTCATGGCTAGCAAGAGGAAGATCCTTCAATGAGTGGGTATAGGGGAAGTGTCCCATATCATGGAGCAGGGCTGCAGTCAAGAAAGCTCGTATCCCCTCTATAGTGAAGGAGATGTTCTCGATATTCGTCTGCTGCAGTAATACGAGCATCATCCTCTTCGATATCTCGAAGACGCCGATACTGTGATTCAATCTTGTATGAACGGCGCCCGGATAGACGAGATAGGTGGGACCTAGCTGTCTGATACGAGAGAGTTTCTGCACAGCTGTAAGATCAAAGAGTCTCATGAAAGCTGGGGGAAAGAGTACTGTACCCCAAACAGGGTCTCTAACAGGTTCGGTGCATGATGTGGTAAGGTATTGGTATTTTTGGTGTGTTTCTGCAGTCATACCCTAGATAGTAGCCTAAGGTACTTACCGTGTCTAGTATGAGTATCAGGAATCTTCTTTGTGATAAATGGTATGAATTCCTTGATCCTGCTTCTATGATTTTTTTCTACATCACAGTATAGTGTAATCAACCAATGAACGATAAGGGGAGGCCTTCTTTAGGTGAAGCGAACACTACTACTGATCATGATTCTACTCATATGCAGTGAACTCTATGCCTTGAGTGATTCACAGATGTATCTGTTATCGATGAAGAAGACAGAGTCTGTATTCGCACAGGATCCTGAGATCGGAAGGATCCCACAGTTACAGGCACAATCAACTGCCGTAGTACAGGTACTTGAAGACTTCTTCCTTTCAGATCTATCTGATGAGGCAAGGAAAGAGTATCTCTATGAAGATACGGCACTCATGGTAGAGGTTCTCTATGGAGAGGAACTCTTTTCACTACTCCCAGCAAAGGACTTGCGCCTCGGAGTCTCTGTCGCTACAGAGGGGATGAGAATACCATTCAGGCTCTTCTTAGATGAGTTCAGTGAGGCAGAGTCTATGACAGGGATGGTGTTTCTCATTGAATCTGAATCCGGTTGGAAGATTGCTCATTTAGAAATGAATATTTCTTGACCAGAATTATTGACACGTTTTCACTTCATTGCTATAGTACGGGAGGTCTGATAGCAAGAGTCGAATCTTGTGATTCGGATTATAACACGTTTTTATAATCGTGGTGGAGTAGCTCAGTTGGTAGAGCAAACGGCTCATATCCGTTCGGTCAGGGGTTCAAGTCCCTTCTCCACTACTTTTTTTATGCCCAAATCATAAGAATCAATTCTCAAACACATAAAAATAGGATACTATCATGGGTGCTATGAAAGCAACTTTCACGCGTGATAAACAGTATTGGAAATTCTCAATGTATGGATTCTTAAAGAATCTTAGGTTCTTTGATCCATATCTACTCCTCTTCTTTCGAGAGGTAGGGATCAGTTTTACCCTCATAGGGGTACTTTTCTCTATTCGTGAGATATCTACCCATATCTTAGAGATCCCATCAGGTGTCTTTGCTGATTCCATCGGTCGAAGAAAGAGTATGGTTATCTGTTTCTCCGGGTACATCGTTGCATTTCTCATATTATTCCTATCAACACGATTTTGGATGTTCGCTATAGCTTTGCTCTTTTATGCAGTAGGTGATGCTTTCAGGACAGGTACTCATAAGGCTATGATCCTAGAACATCTAAGG
This sequence comes from uncultured Spirochaetales bacterium, assembly GCA_964564075.1. Lineage (GTDB taxonomy): Bacteria > Spirochaetota > Spirochaetia > CAKZLE01 > CAKZLE01 > CAKZLE01. Next base: position 2,825 of record CAZLZY010000047.1, on the reverse strand, counting down.
ATCCATGAAATGCTTCACCTAAAAGCTGATTACTATGGCCATACAAGAAGCTGGTCACAGAAAGGTTCAGCTATCTCTTCTCTCATTGCAGCTGTGATCGTTCTCTTTTCAGGTGGATACCGTATGGTATTCCTGTATACGATCATTCCCTATGTTGCAGGTCTCTTTCTGATGCTCTCATACCCCAAAGAGCTTGATTTTACAGAATCTACTTCAGCAGCTAAGAATCATGAACATCTATTTCGCAATAGTATGAAGACTCTATCATCGATCATCACTGATCGAGCTTTAAGAAGAAGCATCCTAAACTTCAGTCTCTTCGAATCGATGTTCAGGACGAGTAAAGACTATCTTCAACCGATACTCTATCAATTCGCCGTTTCCCTACCTATCTTGCTAGTCTTCAGTGATCATGAGAGGTCGTCTTTGATCATTGGTCTCGTCTATTTCATTATCTTTGGACTATCCTCGTTCGCTTCGAGAAGTGCTGGGGTCTTCAAGAGACGACATGACGGACTCCCAAGATCATTGAATCTACTCTATCTTGCAGGTGCGATGTGCATGATACTAGCAGGTATTCTCTACTCATTTGAGTTTTATGGGTATGTTGTCATCATATTCATCTGTTTTTATATGGTTCAGAATATCAGAAAACCACTTATAGTCGATTATCTCAGTGATAGGATAGATAACTCTGCCATGGCTACCGGATTATCCGGAGAGTCACAGGTAAGGACTTTGATCACTGCAATACTCGCACCCATATTCGGTGTGATAGCAGATGGGAAGGGGATAGGGACCGCCCTCCTCATCTTCGGGATCGTAGCAGTACTTCTTTTAGGGATGTTTCAGATCAGAAAGAATGAAGAAGGAGTAACCTATGGTTGAAGTCAGCATCAGAACGATCAGACCGGAAGATAAGGGTCAGATCATCACGATCACCTGGAAGACCGGTCTCTTCGGAGAAGATCTTACCGGAAGACATATCGTCCCTGATAAGAAACTGTTCAGCTACCTCTACTCATGGTATTATGTCACCTATGAACCAGAGAACTGCTTTGTCGCAGAGGTCGATGGAGAGATTGCCGGATATATCATTGGGACTTCAGATACGAGAAGACAAAGGATGCGATTTCAGTCTTCGATGATACCAAAGATCTATAAGAGAGTACTCTATCTACAGAAGTTTGGGCTCCTCTATGATCAGAGTGCTCTAGATTGGATCAATGGTACACTTCATGAAGAGGTCAGGAGTTATCAGGAACCGCTGCCTGATATGGTGGATCAGTATCCTGCTCATCTTCACCTCAATGTGCTACCAAGATATCAGAGACTTGGGATCGGACAGTCTTTGCTGGAACGATTCATTGAAAAGATGAGAGAAGCAGATGCTGATGGGATACATCTCATCACCACATCGATCAATAGAAAAGCGGTACCATTCTATAAGAAGAATGGGTTCGATATAGTAAAAGAGGAACTATTCGATGCCAAATGGGCAGGGTATGAAGATGCTTCAGTGCTGGTATTCGGTCTATCATTGGATAGCTAGGTAGTACTGGTATTTTTACTCTTTATTGTTTAGATTTAGTATAGTTTTGAAAAAAGGAATAAGATATGTTAGGGTTTTTTATTAAGAAGGCGTTTTTTGACGGATGGGATAATCTCATCTCCATGGTTCTAGTCAATCTGATCTTCGTCGGACTCCTTGCCGCAGGATATGGAGCTTTCTCTTTGATCCAGGTACATGGGCTACTCGGTATCCTTCTCCTGTTGATATGGTTCGTCGTACTGCACCTCGCATTCGGAGGAGCCTCCTTCTTCGCTAAGGAGCATGCATTCTATCAAAGACCAGGGTTTTTAGATTTCTGGCAGGCACTGAAGGATTCTTGGAAATCAGCACTCATGCTTGCTGCAGTAAATGCAGTCGTACTTCTGATGTTCATCATGGTTATGCCATTCTATTTGAGGTTGGATTCGATGCTTGGGATCGCGATCGTTGCGATCCTCTTCTGGATCGTCATCGTGACGATGATCAGTATGCTCTACTTTCTTCCTATAAGTGCCCAACTTGGTGATCGTCCACTGAAAGCGATTAAGAAATCTTATCTTATCTTCTTGGATAATACTGGATTCTCCGTCTTCTTATTCATCTATACGACTATTAACTTCGTGATCTCGATATTCACCGCTCTTCTCGTTCCTAGTGCAGGGGGGATCCTGTTATCACATGAGATCGCTCTCAAGCTTATCATGTTCAAATATGATTATCTTGAAGAGAATCCTGAAGCTGATAGAAAACACCTCCCTTGGGGGGGACTACTCTTCGAAGAGAGGGAGAAGGTCGGTCATAGGTCTCTCAAGGGAATGATCTTCCCCTGGAAAGACTAGTGATTGAGGTTGAACTGAAAGCTCATGTAGACGACCCTGAAACTCTGATATCTAAGATCGAAGGGCTATCTGGTATCTCTAATGCTATCCTCATCGATACGAGAGACACCTACTTCCATCTTCCGGGAACTTCGATCGATGAATCACTCTTTCGATTGAGAATACAGGGAGGCGTGGGGATCGTCACACGAAAACATCGAAAACGTATCGGTGCGTTGGAGGTCAATGATGAGATCGAATACGAGGTCTCTGATCCAGAAGCCTTCATGAGGTTCTCACTCTCGCTTGGTAATGAGATCTATGTGAAAAAAGAGAAGAAGGGATATCTGTACCACCTTGATGATATATCGATCGGCCTCTGGGAGGTCGCACCCTTAGGCTGGTTCATAGAGGTTGAAGCATTGGTGGAGACTGATGATGAGAAGTTGGTAGAA
>CAZLZY010000046.1:2181-11705 GCA_964564075.1 uncultured Spirochaetales bacterium | reverse complement strand
ATTGATCTAACTGTACGATTATATTTAGCTTTTCATTAATATCTTGATCATTTGCCTGTGATATTCTTAGCCCATATTCCATTTCATGAAAATCTTCCAGAGCTTCAGACGATAGGGAGTTATCCCCATCTAACCAGATCATGATCGTCCATTCTTTTTCTTTTTCAGGAGTTAGGAATATTTCTGATATGAGTTCGCAACTAATAAAATTGAATAGTAACGCAATAAGACCTAATGCCAAGAAGAGTCTCTTCATATAATCTCCCTCAATGGGCTTTCATCAATAAAGGATAAACAATGCTACCATCACTTTGTAACATGTATCCTTATGAGAAAGTATAGAATATCATGAGAGAAATGATAGTCATAGGGTTTTAGAGATATTTCATGATTTATACTGGACTACTATCTTGAACACGTACGAACTCTGCATAGGACTTTGGGACAGTGATAATATCATCTGAAACACTCAAGAGGTCAAAGCTATCATCAGTTATCTCTTTGATGGTATATATGGTCATGGGCATCAGATGATTCTCATAACAGAAGTGAAGCAGTCCAGGGAATCGCTCCCCCTCTTCAGTGATTCGTATAACAGTCACCCGGTCACCTTCGTTGAACTCAAGGAGTTTCTTGGCAGAGAGGATCTGATCACTGCCATCACTTCCCGGGATAGGGTTCCCATGGGGGCAGGTCTTTGGCTTCCCAAGTCTTTTAAAAAGATGTGCAAGGAACTGGTCAGAGATCTTATCTTGTAGACTCTCAGCCTCTTTATCTGCAAGATCCCAGGGATACTGCAACTCCTTTACCATAAGTAGTTCCAATAGATAATGACGTCTCAGGATCTGCTCTGCAAGAACCCTCCCCTTTACCGTTAGATCTATCATCCCGTACCGGTCCTGAGAGGCCAGTTCTAACTTCTTAAGGCGGGATATAGATTGTGAGACAGCAGACGGAGAGACTCCGATGAACTGCGCTAATCGTCGATTATTACAGTCGCTATAATCTCTGATGATAAGATATATCTGAGAGATATATTCTGATGCAGTGGGATATCTCTTTGCAAGCTCTTTTACAGTCATACTCATGTTCAAACTCTACCATATCAAGGGGGATAGTGCCACAGATCAAAAGGGATCTGTTAGGCTAGGTCAAGATGATACTAGTATTTACTTCTTATAGAAAGGTGGAGGCAACGATCTTCTGATCCCTCCTGCCTATCAATTTCAAACTTACCACGATCATTCCTGCTATACCCATTGCTACTGCGATCCAAAATAGAGAATGTCCCTCACCTATCTGGTAGAAGAGCACAGAGACGATCCATGCAAGCAGTGAGAGATATACTGTTTGTAATATCCCATAGAAGGTACCTGCCTCTCTGAAGATAGCTCCCAAGGCTGCCACACAGGGCATATAGATCAAGATGAACAATAGATAGGCATAGGCTGATACAGGAGTGAAATTCTCTCTCAATCTTTGGAAGATCAAGGGGTCAGCTTCTACTGAAGCTGCAACGACTGCAGTATCACTATCAATGATCCCAAATCCTAATGGATCTGATACATTGGTGAAGATACCTGCTAGGTTCTCACCTAATGTAGTAAAGGCACTCCAAAGGGAGGGGAAGAACTCAAAGTCCTCAGTAACGATATTTCCTTCTTCTGCTAGGTACAGACTATTGAGGGTACCGACTACAGACTCCTTGGCAAAGATCCCGGTAAAGAGTCCTACCGTAGCAGGCCAGTTCTCTTCTCTTATTCCCATGGGAGTGAAGATAGGAGTTATCTTCTTTCCGATATAGGATAAGATCGAATTCTCAGAGTCCTCATTCCCAAAGGAACCATCTATACCAATACTATTGAGAAGGGTAAGGACCATGACAACGATCATGATGACCTTCCCTGCCTGCAAGAGGAAGATCTTCAGTCGATCCCATCCATATTTCACTACTTTCCCTAGATGGGGTCGATTGTATCCGGGAAGCTCCATGATGAAGGGAGAGAAAGAACCTTGGAACAGGGTGCTCTTCAAAAGAAGACCTGTTCCTATTGCTAATAGGATACCTACCATATAGATCGAGAAGACCACGAGACCTGAACGGGTCCCAAAGAAAGCTGCAGCGAACAGAGCGTATACAGGAAGTCTCGCACCACAGGACATAAAAGGAGTCATAAAAATAGCAAGGAACCTGTCACGCTTACTCTCCAACGTCCTAGTAGCCAATATGGCAGGGACCGTACAACCGAATCCTACTAACATGGGGATGAATGCTTTACCGGGTAGCCCTACAACACGCATGAACCTATCCATGACGAATGCTGCTCTTCCCATATATCCAGAATCTTCTATGATCCCAAGCATGAGGAACATGAAGAAGATCATAGGGATGAACGTAGATATGGTCTGAATACCACCACCAATACCACCAGCTAAGAACGCAGTAAGCCATTGGGGGGAACCGATCGAGTTAAGGAGAGTCCCGAACCCATCGACGAATATCGTTCCTGCAAAGATATCGAAGAAATCTATGAAGGCTCCACCAACAGTCATCGTGATGAAGAAAACGAGATACATGACACCGAAGAATATGGGGACTCCCCAGATCCTATGCATCAGGATCGTATCAAGATTGAACCTCTTCCTTTGATCATCTTTCTTGATGACATCTTTTTGCCATCTATTGATCGCAGAGTATCGACTTTCTGCTAGGATGATATCAAGGTCTTCTCCGCAGGACTCTTCTATCTGTTTGATATGAGCTTCGAGTACTTCAAGTTCCATTCCCTGTTCGATCATGAGCATAGTGACTATCGGATCATGTTCTAAAAGTGATAACACGATAGATCTCTTGCCTAGAAGATTCTCAAAGGTGCTAGCTTGTTTCGGTAGATCATAATCTGAAATGAATCTCTCTATATCCTCAGGATAGGCGATCATACTATCACACGTATGATCCGCCTCTGATAAGAGGAGTGAATCTAGGCGATTGGCAAGCTCCTTAAGATCATGAGGATCAACAGCACTCACGGAAAGAACCGGGGTCTCAAGAGCTTTGCTCAAAGCTTCATTATCAATAGTGAAACCCTGTTTCTTTGCCACGTCCTCTTTGTTCAGGATCACTACAAGAGGGATGTTCATCTCTTTTAACTGAGTAGTCAAGTAGAGGTTCCTCTCAAGATTCGATGCATCTACGACATTGATCATCAGATCATAATCATCACTACACAGATACTTCCTTGAGACCATCTCATCCTCAGAATCTGGATTCAAGGAATAGATCCCAGGAAGATCGATGATGGTGCCCTCGACATGCGAGAAGGAGAACTCTCCCTCTTTGCGTTCGACGGTCACACCTGGCCAATTCCCGACCCTCTGATTACTACCGGTTATCGCATTGAAGATCGTTGTCTTCCCACAATTTGGATTACCTACTAATACTAATCTCATATCAAAAGATTCCTTCTATCGTTTATCATCGTTCTGAACTAACGTCATATGCAAGGTCTGATCGTACATGGATATCCTCAGCAATATCACCGTTCACGATGAACTCACTAGTCCCTACTCGTATACAAAGTCCACAGGAGCCATTATCACGGATACATGTGACTTCTCTTCCAGGGATCACTCCCATCGATAGAAGCTTCCTCTTATATCCCCCCTGACATTTGATCGAATCTATCACAGCACTTCCACCGGTCTCAAGGTTAGATAACGAATGGCACCTACCATGACAGCATCCATGTCCTCTTCTTCCTCGACCACGACCACGTCCTCTCATTCCATGTCCCATTGGCATATTTCACTCCAATTGTTAAACAAGTCTAACTTTGTATTAGGATACTAATAATTTAATTCAAGTATGTCAAGAATAATTGTTTATATGTATTAACATTTATTTAGATTTCTCATTTATCTTTTTTGTGATAGTCTATATATACAAAAGAGGTTTTATGGCTAAAGAGATTACTATAACTGCTGTAACAGAGTTATTAACAGGATTTTCTCCTATCTCAATGAAAGAGACCAGCTCAATACAACTGATGGATCGGTATGATACAAAGTATACCTTTCCTTTTATATCACTATCTCAGATCCTTGACTCCTGTAAGGAAGATTATAAGCTCACCACAGAATCAGATACGGGCCTGTTCCCCTATGAGACCTGGTACTATGATACCCCGCAGAAAGAGCTCTACCTATCGCATCATAACGGGAAAGGTCATCGATATAAGTTCAGGATACGGTCATATAACAAATTCAATCTGATCTTTGCAGAGGTAAAAGAGAAGTTCAAAGGGAAGACTATCAAACAGAGGGTACCCTTTAGGGGTTACTCAGGTATTGCTGCAGTCCTTGAGGATCCTGAAGCAATACTCAAGATCGAAGAACTGATCAAGAGATGTACCCCTTATTCCTTCTTGGATTTCACCCTAGCTATCAAGATCGACTTCCATCGGATCACGCTCGTTCATACGAATCGGGAAGAGAGGATCACTATCGATACGCTACTTACGTATCAGGATGGGGAGAAGACCTTGAAGATCCCTGAATTAGTGATCGCAGAGATCAAGCACCAGGGACCTGTCCCACATCTCGGCTTTAGCCAGATCCTGAAACATAATCAGATTCATGCAGGGTCTTTCAGTAAGTACTGCCTAGGGATGGCATCCCTAGATCCATCGTTGAAATATAATAGATTCAAATCACAACTCATGAATATAGAGAGGTTAGCATATGTCACAGGCAATAATTGATTTAATGGTCAGGTTCCTCATCACATTGGTGATGCTCATCATCACCGCCGGATTCCTTTATTATCCTAGATCGAAGAAGAAGGAGTTCGTCTTTACCTTTATCATCATTGGTCTGACCGTATTCTTCCTGTGTTACCTTCTCTCTAGTGTGAACATGGAGTTAGGCCTTGCATTAGGACTCTTCGCTATCTTCGGTATTCTTAGATACAGGACCCTCCCTGTACAGATCAGAGAGATGACCTATCTCTTTCTCTCTATCACCCTATCAGTCATAAACTCCTTAACAGCGGTCGGCTATAGTTCTGGTGTTATTATCATGGTTAATGGGATCATCTTAGGTATCGTCTTGATCCTTGAACTTGTTTGGTTTCGAAAAGCTCATGGGAACTTCTCAGTACGTTATGAGAAGATAACAATGATCAAGCCTGAGAATCATGGAGAGTTGAAGAAAGATCTTGAGGATAGGTTGGGAATCGAGATCCTCGATATAAAGATCGGCAGCATCAACTTTCTCCGTGACACTGCCATGATCGAGATCATTTATGATGCGAACAAGTATCCCTACTTCGTTCAGCATTATGAAGGAAACTAAACTATTCAGTGATAGGCCCTAGTTGATTAACCTCTCCTGGGGTCTTTCCCATAACGACCCACAGATCAGTATCATCAGGGTCTCTCCCAATACTCTGTACATGTTCACTCCAAGAATACCAGTCAACTACCTCATCCTTATGCCGTAATATGACCGTATCTGAACTACCGAGTTTAAGCGGATCTGCTGCCTCTCCGGTATAGATCACATAGACCTCTCCCGGTTTTAGTTTGAAGCCACTCTCGATCTTGATATCTCGTTTCTTTCGTACATCTTCGATATACCAGGAGTTTGGTTCGAAGAGGTATCTAAGTTCTCCTATATTGATGATCTCAACATAATCATCACCTTTCGAGCAGATCTCATTGATCCGAATACTGTATTCATCAGTGGTTGATTCTGCCTTATTAGCACTTCCTGGTGTTGCATTGAGCATATTGCTCAGCTCAGGCAGACCGTCAGAGACTCGCCCATAGGAGTTCACATCGCTGTTCCATGATAGAGCATCTACCACGGTATTATCATAATAGAGTGTGACAGAATCCTCTGAACCTATGGAGAAAGAGATATCGCACAATGCCTCAGGAGGTAGATCACTATCATTGAGTACACTCTTTGAATCTTCTTCAGAGAAGGGACAGATCACAAGATATCCGTAGGCATCTATAGAAACCCCTTCTGGAATAACAAAGGGAGTGTCCCCATCCTCATATCCTTTCCCGTTATCAGAGATGACCCAGCCCGAGGAGAATATGAGGGGAGCGGGTGAGAGGTTGAACAATTCGACGAATTCATAATCTCCTGCAGATGCGACCTCATTGATCACGACAAGTTCAGGTCTTGCCGGAATTGGAGCAAGAACAGGGATAACCTGTTTAACAGTTGGAATAGGTGTCTCACAGCTCAGAAATAATACCAATGTGCTTATGACTAGGATACTTATGTATAGTTTTCTCATTTCTTATTACTCCACAACATCTATTGATAGATTATCGATAAAGACTTCTTGCCCTGTAGAGATGTTTCCTACTCGTAACTGTAATCTGCCAGTATAGACCGTTGGTCCATCATAGGTGAAAGTCATTCGTTCCTTCTCCCAATCTTCTGAGGGGACAAAGTCCTTTGTAACGATCGTATCATAGGATGCACTCTCTAAGATGATCATCCGAATGAATTCACCAGACTTGAACTTACTTCCAGCTTTGATATCAAAGGAGAGTCGAAGCGTCTCTCCATCATCGATCAAGATATTATCATAGGCATATGCTACAGCATCCCAAGGGTTCTCTCCCCCCTCTAGGATCTTGAAATACCCGACCTTGGAATCATCATGATCGATGACCTCAGTGAAGACCTTATCTGCAGACCATCTCATATCCCACATAGAAAGATCATCTTTCTCAAAATCACCATTATCGATCCTGCCGAGTCCAGGAGGTTTGACTGCAGCTTGGAAGGCCACAATATGTGATTCTACAAACTCGGCCCTCTGAGTTGAGAAGTCTCTCATGACCTGGACCTCATGATACCAATTATCCAGTTCCCGATACGAATGATTCTCTAACTCAAGATCCTCATAGGTCCACCTGTCACAATGCCGAGGCATCTCTTCTTCTATAAGATCAACATGGTGGTCTATCTTATCCTGTAGCATCTGTGAAGTCAGATGGGTATCTAGGAGATACTCGTATCGAGCAAAGAATGTATCATAGAAACCCTGATTCTTCATAAGTTGTCTGAGCATGATACTGACTAAAGAGCTATTTTCCTCTGAGTAAACATAGGCAATCATATCAAAACTAGGTAGTCCCTTAGGATAACCCTCATCTGGGAAGTATTGTGTATTGAACTCTTCAGTATCAAAGCTCTCATCAGTATCAAAGAGGATGAATCGCCACTTCCCATCAAAAGTATGTGGTCTCCAGAACTTAGTATTACTCCAGGGCCAATCACCATTATTGATGAACATCTGGAAGATGACATAATCGATGAAGTTATCGATATCAATCATCTCATCATACATCGCATAGGTCATCTCATATTTAGGATCGATATTCTTAGCAAGGAAGAACAGCTCATCCATAGCATCGAAGGTACCCTCTTTGATCTCCATGGAATCCCGGTAGGACCCCTCGATCAGATCGACATTATTAGGATCAACTCCTGTATGATCTTCAATAAAATACTCATTGATCTTCTCTCGGATGTTGTAGATTCCCCAATACTGTCCATTGATGAAGACTATCGTTGATGAGTAATCTTGTTTCTCTACACCATACCCGGTGGTGAGCTCTGTAGCTAAGGCATCTCGGAACATCGTTCGAGGATTATCACCTCCAGAGTTCCTTAAGACTATAGAATAGAATGAGTCAATATCTTTCGCAGATCCCTCTGTGAAAAATTCATTTGGTATTCTTTCTGTTGTACCAGGATCCTTTGCATAGATGGCCAATGATTTCTGATTATATCCACGGGAAGATAAACCATAGATCCTGAAGATATATGAATCATCAATCACCGGTTCGGTTGCGGTGTTATCTTCAAAGTAGGAGAAGTCCACGAGACGGAAAGCCTTCTTCGCATAATTAGGGTCTTCTGCATCCACTCCAGCCGTATAGATCCCCTGGTAGTCATCCCATAGGTCCGCAGGGTCAACCGAAAGAGAGACGATAGGTAATGAAGTATCCTCTCCAATGAAATAGGTCTTTGTGATCATATCACTGCAGGCCCCACTCTGAGCATACATTCGGGCTTTGATGACAGAGGTCTCCGTCAAAGGGACTGGAGCAGTATATGCTAAGCCACTAACCAAAGTAGGATAGGACCACTCTCTTATCCCAAGATGTACATCAGCTTCCCAATCCAACCCATCATTGATGGTATAACGAATCTGATAACCTTCAGGTAACAGAGATACATCAAAGCTCATGATGAGTTCATCAAAGAATCCCGATTCATGGGTGAATCTCGGAGTCGGGATCACCACATCATTATCGAGACCTGGAGTCGCAGATGAACCTACTCGGATCTCTTGGATAAGGATCGTATCACGAAGTTGAGAGAAATCACTCTTTGAGGGAAGTGTCCAATCATTCTCTTTGATAGGTGTGATATCGAATCGATCGATACTTTTCTCATCTCCATCGATGAGTTCAATCGCACTAGTCGTATCGGGAAGTTCAGCCCCAAATCGTATGGCACGTACTGGCAGCTTGGAAAGCTCCGGAACGAAAGCGATCACGCGTATCTCACCGGGATTGAGCTCAAGATCAGGAAAGGCTGAGAATCTCGAGGTACTCCCATCCCTATCATGAATGACCACTCGCCACCCCTCAATCTGTTGCGGTTGATCTGAAGCATTCTTCAATTCGATCCATCGAGGGAAACTCCCATCAATCGCCTCATATTCTGTGGTGTTCCAGAATGAGACCTCATTGATGATCACTGTAGTGGTATCTTTCTGCTGTAATTCAGCAGATCTCTGACTGATGATATCATCGAACCGATCGGTAGCGGCCACCTGGGTTGAAGCAGATACAGGTTCCTCACCTGTTGTAGCGCAACTTGCAAGTATTATTAACAGGGTGATCAAACTGAGAAGTTGTATAAGGCGTATCTGTTTCATAGCTAATTCCTATTTGTCTTTCCGGGTGAGAGTAGTAGGTCCTCATCCCAACTTGAAGAACCATCTGGGTATCTTCCTTTACTAAATACATGTATTTTCCAACTGACCATATCTACGATACTATCCTTATAACGCAGATAGACAGTATCTCGTTCACTCAAACCAAACCGATTTCCCTCAATAGAGGCGAGAGAGTATCTCGGAGCTGATAGAGGAAGTCGATTGAAGTCAGGATAGATCAGGAGTAATTCATGAGCCTTGATCTTCGTTCCATCAGGAATCGCAAAGCGATCGTTTCTTCCGCTATCGTGAAGTGTCCATTCACCAGCTGTGAATACATAATCCCCGTCTCCATTATTATAGAGTTCTATAAAATCTATCCCTTTCGAACAGACCTCATTGATGACAATATCGGTAGTTCCTAACGCGAGAGTATCTCGCTTGTTCTTCTCTCCCGGTGTTGGTATCAGGATTCCTGAGATGAACGTATCCCGATCATCAGGATCTCTTCCTACAGTATTCACACTCGTATCCCAACTGATCGATT